>JAEYSJ010000157.1 GCA_023434855.1 Bacillota bacterium
ACGACAGGCAGCGCAGGAAGCACTAAGTCAATAAAATGCCGGCCTGGAGAATAAAGTTGCTGAGCGGACGTGCGAATTGCAGGAAATCAACGCAACTCTGGAAGAGGAAATCATGGAACGGCAGAAAGCACAGGACGAGCTTATTGCGAACCGCGACTTCCTTCTGGCTAGCGAGGCCAAGCTGAAACATTATGCTTTCGAACTTGAGAGGACCAATAAGGAACTCCAGAATTTTGCTAATATCGTAGCCCACGATTTCCGGGCCCCGATGGTCAATTTAAAGGGCTTTTCGCAGGAACTGGGTTATTCTTTGTCTGATCTTAAAGAGATTATGCAGAGTATGCTGGTACATCTCCCCGCGAAAGACAGAAAGAAAGCTGAAGGGTTAATTGAACAGGACGTACCGGACGCGTTGCAGTTCATCCATTCCTCAGTTGACCGTCTGGATAGGATGGTCGCCGCGCTCCTCAAGTTAGCCCGTGAAGGCAGACGGGAGATGATATTCAAGCAGGTTGACTGCGGCGAGCTTGTAAATAGCATCTTGCATTCGTTTGAACATCAGATTACCCAGAAGGGTATCCGGGTGAAAGTCGGGCCAATGCCGACCATTAACACTGACAGGCTTGCCATGGAACAAATCATGGGCAATCTGCTGGACAACGCCATAAAATATCTTCAACCTGATCGGCCAGGTGAAATCAACATATCTTGTACTGCAAGCGATGAAGAATATTTGTTTAGTGTAGCGGATAATGGACGAGGCATCACCGCTGAAGATCAAGAGAAAGTTTTTGAGATCTTCCGGCGGGCAGGAAAGCAAGATGTTCCCGGCGAGGGAATGGGGTTGGCCTATGTCAAAACACTGATCAGGCACTTAGGTGGCAACGTGTGGTGTGAATCGGAACTTGGAGTTGGGACAAAGATGAACTTCACTGTACCTAAGACAATCTGATACTAGGGGCATCTGCCCCTTTTTTTGGTGGCGACCTTCTAAATAAATGAAGCTGCGAACTGCGCGGGCAATAGCAAGCCATTAATTTAGCCAACAAATTATCATTATTTTTTCGATATTATTTCTGCAGAGACTAATTTATCAACGAGCCATTTTGCGACAACAGACATGACAATGAAGTTGGGAAACGGGCAGAAGTAATTCCACTTAACAAGAACGTAAAATCCAGTCAATGCTGCCAGTGGCTCACCTACGAAAGATATGAACGCGGCTCCCAAGCAGGTAACCCCGAGGAAACTTTTCCAGGGGCCAAAGCTTTGGTAGATTAATGTAAAAATCATGGGTATAATTGTATAGTCAAGGGGGAGAATTCTTGGGATGATTGGAATTAGCAAAAACGTATAGGTTCGCAACGGAATAGATGTATAAATTTCATCAAGGGTTATGGTAAAAACGGTATAAAACAGAAAAAATAAAACAATCGGGCGGAGCCTGGTTTTGTCTGTTAATTTGAACCATAATGGCCAAGGCGCAATAAGTAGTACGGCCAGGAACCAAAAATGCCAGTTATGTAAGTCTACTTGGAGCCATCTGGCAATATGGGCTTGAATCAATATCCGTTTCAATTCCGCGATATGTTCGTAAGCAGAATTTGCCATGAATGTACCTCGATAAAACTATTTGCCGGTGCGATTATTAATTGTGCGTCGTTCAATATCAACAATTAGCTCTGTAAGCCATTTTGCGCAGATGGGCATCGCGATATATATAGGCCAAGAATAGAAGTAATTCCATTTTACCAATACATACATGCCTCCTCGCACGACTAATGGCTCGCCAACAAATGAGGCTACCGTGCTAACGGCGATTGTAACCCAGAAAAATCTTTTCCAGTCGGAGAAATGTTGATAAACAACCGTAAA
Source organism: Bacillota bacterium (assembly GCA_023434855.1). The sequence continues at coordinate 1,876 of JAEYSJ010000157.1, forward strand.
TATAAGCGGAATCGCTGTATAGTCTACGGAGGATAGACGAGGTAGCACAGGTATGACATCATGAGGATAAGTCCAACAAGACAAGGAATAAAAGAATTCATCAAAGAAGATAGCCATCACTGCCATGATCATGGCGAAAATGACAGCATTGATGATGTGATTTTTCCTTGTTGTTCTGTACCAAATAATCCAAGGTACGATAAGAACGGCTAGGAGCAACCACCATCGCCAAGTAAATACTGTATTTTCCAGCCAATCTGCAAAACGGACCTGAATTATTTGACGTGCCATTTCCGCAATTTCTGCAACCGAGAGATGAGCCATATAAGATATTGCAACCTTTCCGAATTATAAATATAGTATATACTCGGGTGAATATAGTATTCTCAAAGCGGCGACTGAATACAGCATGTTTCAGGACGGTGGTAAGGATTTGGGTAATAAAATCGAATGCCTTAGCAGTCATAGATTTTTTTACGTTCTATAATAACCAATTCTGTAAACAATAAATGCCAGCATTCTTGCATGCTCACGAGATGTTTTATGGCATTTATGCAGTTTGCGTTTACCATTCAGAATTACCGTTAAGATTTTTCATATGTATTTCTTTCCCTTTCACAATAAAGAGACTTTATGTAAATGCCTAAACCAACTGTGCAGGATTTGCACAGTTGATCGAGAAAATAATAGATTAGTATATCATTGATTTTTCCTAGGAAACAATGAATCTGTGACAAGCCTTTGAAAAACAGCGAATAGGTTTCATAAATTAAAGTTTTATTGAGGGGCTTCCGCAACGAACTACTCTGACCGAGCATGCTTCCAGACTGGAATTAGGAGATGACCAAAAAGTCATCCTGATAACTAGCCCATCCTTTTGGGTTTCAATTTGCCTGTCCTTGAGGGTATCAAGTGCTGGAACGAAGCAAAGCTGACGAGCAGACAAAAAGAATCCCTGGTCATTATCTTGACTACTATCGACGTGCCTCAGCATATAGATCGCTGCTTTATGCAAACAAGTCCAAACCATTACCGGTTTCGGGCTTTGTTTGCGTTTTATGGTAATTGTATCCAATTTATTTTTAATCAATGAGTTTTTTAGGAGGAATTTAAAAAGTAGAGTAGAATTTTAAACTCGGTATTTTATTTCCGGCACCGTAGGAACAGGAAAAACTTCGCTTGCCGCGTGTGATTTGCGAAACACCTTTTGTCGGTAATATCCCATTGAATTAAGATTATTGAAAGACCCTCAGATGGGCGTACCGATTAGATTGTCGCCATTCCTACTGTAGTGCGCAAACTGCCACCCCCCCTGTAAAAATTATCGGAGATTTATTAACACTTGAACGTGTGCTAATGGGACTAAGTATACATCCCGATTAGGAGGTTTTCCCATGGATGATTCAAATAATGATTACGACTTTAGGCGACCAGTTACCGGTCCCGTGAATCGGAAATATGTCTTACAGCTTTATATCGCCGGGTGCACACCCCGGTCGCGGCAGGCAGTAGTAAATGTCCAAAAAATCTGCAGGGAGTCTTTAAAAGATGTTTGCGAGTTACAGATTATAGATATATTCCAGCAACCGCTTTTAGCCAAAGCTGAACAAATAATTGCAGTACCTGTACTAATAAAAAAACTTCCCACCCCAAAACGGCTGTTTATTGGTGATATGCTTGATACTGACACTATTTTAGCAGGTTTATAGATTCATAGTTACCAAAAAGCGAGGACGAAGATGATTAGCGAAGGTCAAACGATTGATACTTTATTACAGGAAATCAAACAACTGCGCCAGGAACTGGCGGAAGCAAATAGCATCGTAGAGGCTATCAAACATGGCGAGATTGATGCACTGCTGATTTCGAATAAATTGAATGACCAGGATAAATTGAGCGACCAAGTTTATATCTTAAAGGGTGCAGACCATATTTACCGGGTTCTAGTCGAAGAGATGCAAGAAGGCTGTGCTACGATTTCCTCCAATGGGATAATATTGCTCTGTAATAAAAATTTTGCAGATATAGTCAAAACCCCTCTCGAACAAGTAATAGGATCGTCTATATTTAACTTTTTAACGCCACGGGACGGGGCAGTGTTTACCAATTTTATATCAATACACCACGGAAGTATCAAAACCGAATGCAGTCTTAAAACTGGCGATGAATTCTGCGCTCCGGTAATTCTTTCAGCAGTCAATATAACCGTTGAGGGTGTTAACCTTATTTGTGCGGTTGTTACCGACTTGACAACACAAAGACGCAGCGAACGGTTTGTCCAAATGATATTTAACCAGGTCAGGGAGCCAATTATTGCTTGCGATAGACATGGACGTATTATTAAGGCTAACCCGGCTGCCTTTACCATGTTTGGCGGGGAGTTGGCCGGAAATCACTTTGATACGGCAATACCC
>JAEYSJ010000179.1 GCA_023434855.1 Bacillota bacterium
ATTTTTAAATTCGTCTGTAAATTCCCTGCGTTTTCTTCTGGTCATAGTAAATCGCTCCATTCGTTAGTTGTTCTAAGTTTACTACCCCTTAAGAAAACTGTCCATTTCAGTGTAGCCTATCCAGCGGTATTAAATAAGAAGAAGCCAGTCTCTTTATCAAAGGAAATCATTAAAGAAACGTTCCTACCTGCGCTTACTTCTCCAATTTTAGATGACCTCGCAATTCAAAATGTTTTATTAGATAAAACAGACTATAATTATTTAACTCATCGCGATATCGACGCCCAACTTATTAATGCTTTACATGGCGAGGATAAAGTTAAAACATCAAATAATATTATTAATGGGTTGGCACATGAGATTCCTGTCTTAGCAAATGCTTCATTCGAGAGCATCCTCAAACTACGCAAGGAAGAAGGCGAGTCTTTTGTAGTATATCGTGATGCCGTCTCTTCCATATTACGGAAGGCAGATAACATAAGCCAATCACAATTTCGCGAAGCCTACCAAGATGTCATCTTGCCCGAATTAAACAAAATTAATTTAACAATTGCCAATAATAAAAAAGCAATCATCAGTACATTGAAGGATGATTTATTGATTCTTGGCGGCGTCATATCATTTGGTCTTTATACAGGGATAATATCATCGGAAGCAAGTAAGTTCTTAACCAATATTGGTGTGTGTACTGTGGGTGGAGGCTCATTCTTAGTAAATGAGTACGCCAAGGTCAAAAAACTATTTAATGAACCAGATGCAATAAAGGAAAGTAAGTTTTATTTTCTCTGGAAGCTTCAAAAGCGTAACCCAAAAAGGTGAAGATATCTAATTTTTTTGGTTACAAATTAAGGTTCTCAGAGGAAAACTTTCCAACGAAAGAAAAAAGCGCTCCTACTTATATATAAGATCATCGTGAAGCATCAAGTTTGGAGGGATGACATATGGGCGAATCTCCCAGTAAGGAATTTGATGAATTTAAAAATGAATTAACTAAGGCAACTCAGGAATTAATTCAGTATAATCGTAAATGTAAAAATGATATGATTAAATGGATGTTTATCTATTATTTGACTCAATTTATAGCATTTGTTTGTCTTTTAAAGTATTTTTCAAACTAAATTCGAAGGATACAATATAAAGCAACGTGAACAGGGGTAAATACTCCTGTTCTTTTTACTTTGCCCCCGAGGGCTTACGCAAACGATAGTGCCTAACTCCTTGGCATAGTGGTGGAATAAAATAGTTCGCAACCCGCGAGAGCGCGAGAATGCCGACTTTTACATTTTACAAATGGACAATTATCGGACGTAAAGATATTATTGGGATAGAGGAAGTTTTTAACATTTAGAGAAATATTGTGATAAAAGTATAAATGGGTGATTTTATGAATATAAGGCGTACCTCTTTTTTATTGTTATCAATCGTTCAACTCTTGATTTTTATTGGAATTATAGACTTGTACTTAGAAAAAAGTTCAGCGGTAATTTACATGCCCGTATTTTTAGCAATTATGAGTGCTATTTTAACAGTAATGCTGTTTATATTAATAAAACCAGAATGATTGTATGTTTGTAGCTAAAAGCAACTCGAATGGGCTTTGCTTTACGTAAGGTTTTATTATGGGACGTTTGATTTCGCGAATGCATTTGTTGATAAGAACACATAAGATATTCCTGTCAGAATAATGGGTTTATGGGGGGCTTGCTTAAAATACGGCACCTAACTGCTATCGATAGGGATGGAATAGAATTGGCATTATCAAAACTATCATTTTGTAGAATAATATTCAAGTTTTAACTTAAAATGGCGATCGAAAAGTCGTCTAAGTCTGCTTAATAGGAGAAGGAGGGCTACTATGCGAAAAATTTTATTACTGTTAGCCGTACTCTGTTTATTTTCATCAGTGAGTTATGCTCGTATATTTACTGCTGATGATGATAAGGAATCTATCGCAAGATACACACAGACAATTGAAAAAAATCCTGATGATAGTAGAGCTTATTGGGTACGCGGTTCACACTATTCTTCTCTCGGCTTAGATGAGCTGGCATTGGCCGATTTCAACAAGGCAATCGAGATTAATATGCGGCTGGCATCTGAGAGCGCTGATCCCACTTTTAAACAATCCAGGGATTACATAGAAGTAACTGGAAATAGTTATGGAGGAATCGCCCGTATATATAAACAAAGAGGAAATACTGACAAAGCAATTGAGTACTATACCAAGGAGATTGAGATTTGTGCGCTGATGAAACCAGAGGCCGTTGATTTTGCTGGTTTGGAAATTACTTATGCAAATGCATTAACCGCACGGGCACACATCTATATTGAGCAATACAAATATGATTTGGCAGTTGCTGATTTCACAACTGCGATAGACGCTTTCAAAACCTCTAAAAAATCTATTCCACCATTTTATGTGAAAGAACGCGCAGAAGTATATTGCTTAATGGGGGAGTATGACAAAGCAATTGAAGACTTTAATAGATCGATTATATATAACTGGTTTGGGGCAGAAACTATTTGCCGAAGAGGCGACATTTACACGATAAAGGGTGATTATGATAAGGCTTTAGAAGATTATAATACTGCTTTGCACTTTAAAAATTTTTCCAGTGCACTTATGGGCCGCGCTAACGTTTATGCCCATTGCAATCAGCCTGAAAAAGCTATCTCGGATTATTCGGATGCGATTCATTTATACGAAAATTACCGCAACTCAATTCATTTGATCGTAGACAATCAGCGAAACGATTCCTCATGTACACAAGCCTACTATCTTAGAGGAAAAGTCTATTTTGAACAAGGTGAATATCATAAGACAATAAAAGACTGTGATAAGGCAATTAAGCTATCTCCCCATTATCGAGAAGCCCAACAATTAAAAGAAAATGCGCTTGCGAAATTAAGGTTGTCTGATGTTTCGTCTTTCAAGTGATACTGTGCAAAATTGAATATAAAGCGGTTCTTTTCTATTTTTTTGATATTTATGTCTTTTATTTTTCATGGGCCAAAACATTTTAAGGAGGCTTGATGGACCCATCTACAATCGTAGCGGTTGGAGTAGGTATTCTATGGGCCATAAAAATAAATGAAAAATAAAATTGCCAAGATAAGGAATTGAAATGATAGGCTATGGTGTACCCTGGGGCTTACGCAAAGGGCAGTACCTTCTCCTCATGGTAAGGGTTGGAAATATCCACAGAAATTGATTGCAAGCGAACATTTGCCCTACATTTGATTTTATTAATGAATCAATAAAATCAAATGTAGGGCAAATATGAGCGTGTGAGAGGCATTTAAACAATTAACGTAATATATTATGTATATTGAAACACTCTTGTATATTTATCACTTTAACAATATATGTTACAATGTATTTGGTCGTATACTACCGACCGAAATAATGCTCCACTGAACCGTCAAACCCGCATAAATACAGGACTTATTGATGTTGGATAAGCGTTCCTTCTAAGCGGTTGGTCGTACGTTCGATTCGTACCAGGCGCGCTATTGATGCCAGTAAATACGCGGGTTAATAGCCCGCGTATTTTTATTTTGGCTTTAGCCTGTGGAGCGCGTGAATTTTGCGCTCCACAATAAACCACCCGCTATGCGGGTGCGGAAACGAAAGTTATACAAAAAAAAATCACCTGTCCGTTATAATGTAGGTGTTCAAGCCGAAATTATAACGAAGGAACGGTGATAAAAATGGCCACAAAGGCAAACAGCTTATCTCATACTAAATGGATGTGTAAATACCATATAGTCTTCACTCCAAAGTATTGACGAAAAATAATCTATAATCAATACAAAGAAAGTATAAGAGATATTTTAAAACAGCTATGTGCATACAAGGGAGTGGAAATATTAGAAGGACAACTTATGATAGATCATGTCCATATACTGGTAAGTATACCGCCGAAAATTAGCGTTTCGGCATTTATGGGTTATCTAAAAGGGAAAAGTGCATTAATGATATTTGATAAACATGCAAATTTGAAGTATAAGTTTGGAAATAGGCACTTTTGGGCAGAAGGCTATTATGTGAGTACAGTAGGCCTCAACGAAGCAACAATTAAAAAGTATATTCAAGAGCAGGAAAACCATGATTGGATAGGCTACACTGAAATGGACAGTTTTCTTAAGGGGTAGTAAACTTAGAACAACTAACGAATGGAGCGATTTACTATGACCAGAAGAAAACGCAGGGAATTTACAGACGAATTTAAAAATCA
>JAEYSJ010000186.1 GCA_023434855.1 Bacillota bacterium
TAAACGTGAACTAGATGACTATGTACAATGGTTTAATGAAAAACGAATTCATTCTACTTTAGGCTATCTTAGCCCACGTCAATACAAGGCCCTTAACAAATCTGTCTAGTTTGCTGTTGACAATCCAAATGCAATTAACCATAGTGTAATTGCCCATATTGCAGGTATATAAGAGCAGGCATAGGCCGCTTGAATTTCGCTAAGAGTTCCTTGCCCACCGAGCCATTTCCCTGTTGATTTCAAGAGGTGGCTTCCCAGATATAATCCAAACAACCCCAGAAAAAGGGAGCCTAATGTTATAGCTAGTATAAGTACAGTAGATAATGGAACAACGTCACTCAACGATTTACCATAAGCTCGTATTAAATATTGCTGAAATCCACCTAAAAGTACCAATGGGAGGATCATATGCTTAGTTTTATTATGAATAAACCAATTAAAAGCCTGGCTAGGCTTATACCAAATTGTTAACCATGGATTAATGCGTTTTGTCGTTGCATTCGTAATTTCAGGGTTGTTTTGGATCACGCGATTTAGGGTATCCTCCCTCATATATCCTCCTTATTGGAATGAGAGTTATTTTATATTTCTATTAATAGCCTATTTCTCCTCAAAAAAACACCCTAACCCGTGTTTTCTTTTTGTACTCTCCTCGACGACAATGGAGTAGGTAGTTCAGTGAGGTAATATGCTTAGATTTATTTCCCTATAATTCTATTATTTTCCTGCAAACTTTTAAAAGGTTATTTGCAAACATCTCATTGGTCCGATGTGACCACCGGAAGTTGGGCCCATGGTTTGCGAGGCCATCAAGCGCGGCGAGCAGTCAATGGCTGAGGAAGCCCGGGCCAATGGAAAGTCCCATCAGAATATGGAATGATGAGGAACCCGAGGCTAAATAGCTTCAGGTTATTTTTATGTGATAATTGTGATGTCTCGTGACAGATCATTGGTTTCAGGTCATTTTTTTGTTTCAATTAATGGATTAAGAAATTAGTGCAAAATTATTTTTCTATTTATTTTGTTCCTGTTTTTCCAATTATAATTTGCATGCTGTATAAATTGAGTAGAATTATTTATATTTTGTAATATAGATTATTGATTCATCGATCCATGAGACTTGAGATTCGAGATACTTAATTGCGCCTTTTAAAAGAATAAAATCGCCTAACTTTTCAGGGGAGATATGTTGTAAATCCTGGTATTCATTGATTTTTGTATTATATCGCTTTAGGAGATTTTGACATTTTTCTTTTCGGTTTTCAAATTTTTTCAAAAGCTGTTCTTTACCTAAATGTTCAGCAAAATAAATGCGCAGTTTAAAAATATCTTTGCTTTGTGGTAATGGTGGTTCATCCTCAAGAATCCATTTTTCTAACTCTTCTTTTCCGTTTTTTGTAATTGAATATAATTTTTTTTCTAAAACTTCACCTTGAATTATGGTTTCATAGTGAATGAGACCGGCTTGGACTAGCTTTTTTAATTCGGGATAAATTTGGCTTTGATTTGCGCTCCAAAAATCAGCGACGCTATCATTAAAAATTTTAGTTAAATCATATCCAGTGATTTTTTGTTTATCAATTAAACCTAAGATGGCATAACCTAATATATTCATAAAATGTTGCTCCCTTTTTCTTGACTTTTTCAAGTATTAGTATATATAATGTACACATATATATCAACATGTATGTATTTACATGTTGATATATACTTAATGCTGGAGGGGAATATATTTATGAGAGAAGAATTAAAAAATTTGATTGGCAAACATTTTATCTACACGTACGGCAATGGCTGGCAATATGAAGTCAAAATGAACATTTGTCGCTAATGAAACAGTATCGTGATCAAGGACCAACATATCCTAAGATGGTGGTTGATGAGTTTGCAACAATTACGTTTATTGAAGAGTGTGGTGCTGATAACGAGGAAGTAATCAATTGTTCACCAAATGATCTTCCAGAGAATTATACAAGAAGAAAAAATTAGCTGTATATAAAAAATAAAGAGCAGGTAGGGTGATTAATAATGAAGATGAAAAAAATGATGGCACTGATGACAGTATTAAGTTGCTTACTTATGTTTGGGGCATTCGGAAGTGTCTCCGCTGAACCGAATGATGTAGAAAGCAAAGGCCTGGATGTTCAATTAAAACAGCCTATTATTGAGTTGATTTCTAATGTAGTTTATGAACAAGTGCCTATGCGGGGATATGACAATGTGGCAATGAAAATGGATGTGTTAATGCCGCAAAAAAATGAGAAAATACCGGCTATTGTTTTTATAACAGGAGGCGGATTTATTAATGCGAATAAAGATAGCAACATACAGCAGCGTATGGCTCTGGCTGAGGCTGGTTATGTTGTGGCAAGTATAGAATACCGCGTTGCACCGACAGCGACTTTTCCACAGCCGGTGGAAGATGTAAAAGCAGCCATTCGTTATCTCAAGGCAAATGCTGACAAATTTAATATCAATCCTGATAAAATTGGTGTAATTGGAGAATCTGCAGGTGGATATTTGTCCGCAATGGCAGGTACCACCAGTGGAACAAAACAATTTGATAAAGGTGAAAATTTAAATCAAAACAGTGATATACAGGCAGTTGCTGATATCTATGGGTTATCTGATTTAACAAGGGTTGGATCTGATTTTTCAAAAGAAGTGCAGGATGCGCATAAATCAGCCGGAGCAACAGAAGCGCTTTGGGTAAATGGCAGTCCTGTTTTTGGCGGTAAAGATGGCGGTATTTTAGCCGATAAAGAAAAAGCAAAAGTTGCAAATCCAATTACATATATTTCCAACAACACTCCTCCGTTTCTCTTGATGCATGGGGATAAGGACACTACCGTATCTCCAAGTCAAACGGAAATACTGCATCGGGCGTTGGTAGCGCATGGAATTGAATCTACTCGGTATGTTGTCAAAGGGGCGCAACATGGCGGTGTTTATTGGATTCAGCCTGAAGTAATGCAGGTAGTGATTGGTTTTTTTGATAAACATTTGAAATAAAGGTTCTGTTTTGGCAGAAGAAGCTTCATAAGACTAATAACAATCATAGGAATATCCTAAAAAGGTTATTCAGTAACATCTTATTGGGGTGATGTCACTACGAGGGAAGCAGGTTCGTTAGTAAGGGAAGCTATTAAAAGAGCGGAAAAATCATTAGCGGAAGAAAATGGTACAGCGCACCAGAACTCCAAATAGAGAAAAAGGCTTTGAAGTCAATTTGCTCAATAGACTTCGAGGCCTTTTTATTACATAACATATCATTGGTGCAATATGATAAATAATGCTAAATGTCTTTGGCAAGCTAACATTGTTTTCTAATGGACTGCAAACTAATTTGCGAAGAATTCTTGACGGTACCTCTTGAATCCAAATGGCTATTTATGTAAAATTAAACCTCGTCACATTGAACTGGGGGAAACAACTTATCAAGGATAAATATACACAGAAACATACCCCAAATATCTATAGACGCAAATATCAAAAACCAACCTGCTTTATGAATATAGATAAGATCTAATTTATGAGCAAAATAAAGGATACAGTAAAGTATCAATATTATCAACGATTTCCAACACCATTTTAAGGCTGAATAGTAAATAAACATACTTGTATTTGCTATAAGAAACAAATTTCCTATACAAATTAGTACAAAACTGCTCATTGCATAAGGAAGAATTTTTATATTTAAGGTAATGATACCCGACAGCATTTGAATCCACCATGCAGTGGGCATATGTAGAGTGAATAATCCATGGAACATAAAAAAGTAACGTAAAATAGGCAATCTGAACAGATATTTGTTCTGGTATATGCGTTTTGTAAATCCGAAAAGTATAAGCAGACCAAGCATTGTCATCCAAGTCTTATACCAATCATAATGCTTGTATAATCCATATTTTAGAAATAATTCTTCTATAATGCCGTATATCATTGAAAAGACAAAAAACCAGTAATATTTTAGATTTAAAACTGCAATCAGTAGTGCTGTAGATACAACAGAGAACTGGGAAAAAAGATTACCTGCCATTGAATCGTATATTGGAAATTTTGGCATTATCAGGGGGAAATAATCATATGCTTTAAAAAATAATACAGTGGCTTCAAATGTAAAAGTTATTCCGGATATAACAAATAATAGGGTCATTACATATTTAACATCTTTTTCCATCCTCAAAACAGCAACCATTTGAATTACAGTCAGCACCCCTAATAATATGTACCAAATTGTATTGCTCCAAAATGAAGAAGGCATACAAATCAATCCTTGTACTTTTCCCCTTATTATTTCCAATTACAAATTAAATATTACTAACGGCACGGAATGTAAGGATTAATACATAGGAATATCCTAAAAAGGTTATTCAGTAACATTCTCATTGGAGCGATGTAATTACCGGTGAAGTTGGATCTATGGTACGTGAAGCTATTAGACGTGGTGAACAGGCGATAGCGGAAGAAGCTAAAGCGAATGGGGCGGTTCATCAAAACGCTAAATAAACAAAAAATGTCTCGAAGTTCGTCTTCATTGAACTTCGAGACATTTTTGTTGTATAGCATGGCATTTACAATTTACGCGCATAAACAGAGTTGGGTAGGATAACAAATAGTTTTTGATTATGCCCTATCCTTGTTTATCTATTCTTTTTGGATGGACACATGGTATGGTTAGTAAACCATAAACACTCCTTACATCCAAGGCACTGGTTTACAGGTTCGCTCATTATAATATGATTTGCAAATTCGGGGTCTGAAAGCATACCTCTGCCAATACCTGCAAAATCAACGTAATCATTTTCAATTAAGAATCGAACCTGTTCTTCTGTACGAATTTCATTGACTGCTATAACGGGAATGCTTACTGCTTTTTTTATTTTACATCCGCTATAAGTCATAGGGCTGCATTTGAACCCTTCGGGAACAGCATGTTCCGGACGATGCATACCAAATGAAATATGAAGCAGATCAACACCGGATTTCTCAAAGATTTTAGCTATCTCAATACCATCCTGGCTGCTTGGCAAATACTCACCCATTCGCACACCGATAATAAATTTCTCATGAGTATTGTTACGAATTTCAGGTAGTAATTCGGTCAAAACTCTCGTTCTATTTGTAGCATCACCCCCATATTGGTCTGTTCGCCGGTTGTAAGAGGCATCAAGAAACTTGCATAAGGTAAAGCCGTGAGCAAAGTGATATTCAACCCCGTTAAAACCCATTTTACAAGCAGAAATGGCTGCCTGCTTCATGTCTAGCTGCATCGAATTAATTTCAGCAGTTGATAATTGATTGATATCCATATCGCCACAACTAAGCTGTAGCATTATTGTTGCACCATATGCTTGGCATTTGCTGACAATCTGTTTTAAAGATGTGATATTATCGGTTGACCATAAATTTTGGGAATTTACAGCACCAAATACGCGGGTGGCCTGCACAATAATAAGACCGGCACCACCTTTTGCACGTTCTGTATAATGTTCAATATGTTGTTTGCCATAATAAGAGCCGTTATCTCCGTGAAAAGAAAAAGTAACCATTGGAGCCATAACAATGCGATTTTTAATCATGGTATTTCTAATGGCGAGCGTTTCTTGCAGTTTCGTCAATTTCTTTCGCCTCCCATTTGGAAAAATCGTTAATAAATACTGTTTCTCCTATCGGGGTTCTTTGGCTGTGCCAAGAATGTTTTTTGCATCATCGGCAGGATAGCCAATAGGTAACAAGGCAACAGGCACCAAATTTTCTTCCAGTGAAACTATGCTTACAAGTGTTGCGCAACACATATATTAAAAATATACGAAAATCAACATATTTGCAAGTACGCACATTTTTGTTCCTTAAAATTGAAGATATACTATGACTAAGAAAGCGAAAGACATTAAACCTGTTCATTTCAATAAATCAGTGGGGCAAAGAGCAAATGTTTAGTACTTCTTGTGATAGCACTGCCGAAAAATAATTAAGACACATGATAAAAGATATTATAAGGAAACCTGCCTAAAAGCTTATAGCTATGCGTTGAACAAAATAGCCTCCTTGTTAGAATAAATGCAGGTTTGCCGACCGCATAACTCTGAACAAAGGAGGCGCATCCAAATGGATAATCCCCCCAATCTAAGATTATCTAAGGCGTAACAATCCAAGTATATTAATAGAGTAAATTTTTGGGAGGCTTATGTATGAAAAAGCCTTTATTTTTGCTGCATATATAGCAACTATATTGGTAACATTAAAAAAGCAGATTTCTAAAGGAGGATTAATGATATGTTTCTTAAATGGGGAATGAAAGTTTTAAACCGCACTTCACCGCTAACATTTATAGCGGGCGGTGTTATATTGGCATTTTCACCAAGTGTGAGGAGAGGACTGCGATCTGTGGCTGTAAAAGCTACAACTGGTATGTTATCTGTAAGCGAAAATTTGCGGGAAGGGATAGGCAGTATCATAGCTGAGGCAAAAACAGCTACTTTATTAGCCAACGCCGAGAGTCTTGAAGTTAACAACGCAGAAGTAGTTTCTAATTCCCCGGGGATATAGGTTTTATCTAAATAATTGCTGGAGAACCGCTTGAAATAATTATTAAAACCACACCCAAAAGATTGTTGACGAATTATCTTTACACATCTATTATTAAAAATGGCATTAGGAAACCCAGTGATTTCGCTGGGGACTCTAATGCCATTTTTCGCTATAGGCTTTATAAACTTATGTCAACAGACCCTTTGTTAGAGTGGGTTTTAACTTTAGCACAATTTTGCTTATCAAGAATAGCCGCTGGATAGGCTACACTGAAATGGACAGTTTTCTTAAGGGGTAGTAAACTTAGAACAACTAACGAATGGAGCGATTTACTATGACCAGAAGAAAACGCAGGGAATTTACAGACGAATTTAAAAAT
>JAEYSJ010000199.1 GCA_023434855.1 Bacillota bacterium
GCGTTGACCTTTTCGTCGGCCGGATAACCGGCAAGATAAATTAGGTATTCGATATTTCCTTCAGGCCCTTTTACGGGAGAATAAGTTAGACCCAAAGGGGTAAAACCCAAATTGCGGGCAGTATTAACTATTTTATCAATAACCTCAATATGTATTTGCCTGTCCTTTACTACCCCTTTTTTCCCTACTTTATCACGACCGGCTTCAAACTGTGGCTTTATCAGTGCCACTACCCTTCCTAATGAAGACAAAATATTTTTGACTACAGGCAATACTTTATCCAGGGAAATAAAAGCTACGTCAATAGTCGCAAAATCTAATGGTTCGCCAATATCGTCCAAGGTGATATTACGTATGTTAGTACGTTCCATATTTATTACACGGTTGTCGGTACGCAGCGACCAGGCCAACTGTCCATAGCCGACATCAATAGCATACACGCGGGTTGCGCCATGCTGCAGGGCACAGTCGGTAAAACCACCGGTAGAAGCACCCACATCAGCCATTACCACATTATTAATATCTATATTGAAATGGTTTAAAGCCTTTTCTAATTTTAATCCACCGCGGCTAACATATCCGATACTGTCTTTTGCAACTGTGATGGTTGCTTCAGTTGATATCATTGTACCGGCCTTATCAATTTTTTGCCCGTCGACAAAAACAACACCAGCCATAATGCTGGCTTTAGCCCGTTCGCGGCTGACGGCGAGTCCTTTTTCTACCAATAAAACATCTAAACGTTCTTTTCCCATTTACTTTACCCCAAAATTTTGCATAAAAGAATTAGTAGCTGCAGCTATTCCTTCAGGATTTAATCCATATTTCTCCAATAACTGTGAGCGAGCACCATGTTCAATGAACTTATCCGGTAAACCTAAACGCAAAAGTTTAGCCCAGTTCAAATTCTGCGTATTAATATTTTCTAAAACTGCCGAACCAAAGCCACCGGCCAGTACATTGTCTTCCACAGTCACAATAACTCCTACATCACGCGCTAAGCGGCGGATCATCTGTTCATCAAGGGGCTTGACAAATCTTGCGTTAACCACTCCGGCACTAATGCCCCGGGATAAAAGGATTTCGCTGGCTTTTAGGCATGGTTCAACCATTGTTCCTACAGCCATAAATACCACATCTTTGCCTGTCGTCAATTGTTCCGCTTTTCCTAAATCCATTTTTATTAAAGTTTCCTGTAAGGCGATTCCTAAACCGCTGCCCCGGGGATATCTTACAACTGCCGGCTTATCCAGTGATAAAGCAGTAAACAGCATGTGCCGCAGTTCGTCCTCATCTTTAGGTGCCATAATTACTATATTGGGGATATGCCTTAGATAAGAATAATCAAATACTCCGTGATGGGTAGGTCCATCTTCTCCTACTATGCCTGCTCTGTCTAATGCCAGTACTACCGGTAAATTTTGCAGACACACATCGTGCAACATCTGATCATATGCCCGCTGTCCAAATGTAGAATAAACGGCTACAACCGGCCTTTTACCCTCAGAAGCCATGGCGGCGGCCATTGTTACAGCATGAGCTTCGGCAATACCTACATCAAAAAATCTATCAGGAAACATAGAGGCAAACTTCAACAAACCGGTACCTTCAGGCATGGCGGCAGTGATCGCAACGATATCATCATTTTTTTCTGCCAATTTTACTAGGGTATCTCCAAAAATTGCAGTATATGATGGTTTATTACCATTCTTAATCACTTCGCCTGTTTCTACGCAAAAAGGTGCCACACCATGATACTTGTCAGCATTACATTCTGCGGGCGCATAGCCTTTGCCTTTACAAGTCAGTGTATGGATAAGTACTGGTCCCTGCATGTTCTTGGCTTTAGTCAAAAAATCAGTTAAAACTTCGATGTTATGACCATCGATAGGACCAATGTAGGTGAAACCCAGTTCTTCAAATAACATGCCGGGTACTAATAAATATCTGACACTATCTTTGAAACGTTCCGCGGTTTTTACCACACTTTCCCCAATAGCCGGGATGCGCCGCAATAAAAATTCAATATCATGTTTAACCTTGGTGTATGTAGGGGCTGTACGCATTTTGGACAGATATTCGGACATAGCGCCGACATTTTTGGCAATGGACATTTCATTATCATTTAGGATTACAACTAAATTAGTGCCAAGATCGCCGGCATGATTAAGGGCCTCGTATGCTTCACCGCCGGTCAGCGATCCATCACCAATTACGGCCAATACATGGTGTTTGCCGCCTGACATGTCTCTGGCCAAAGCTAATCCCAGCGCCGCAGAGATCGAAGTACTGGAATGACCGGTGCCAAAAGCGTCATGTTCACTTTCACTTCGTTTAGGAAAGCCGCTTATTCCGCCCAATTGCCTTAAGGTGGCAAAGCTCTCTCGCCTGCCTGTAAGTATCTTATGAACATAGGCTTGATGACCAACGTCCCAGACAATTTTATCTGTGGGGCTGTCAAATACTTTATGAATTGCCAGTGTTAATTCTACAACGCCCAAGCTTGGCGCAAGATGGCCTCCCGTTTGGGAAACTGTATGTACAAGAAGCCCGCGGATTTCTCCTGCGAGCTCTGTTAACTGATTAAAGGATAATCTTTTTATATCTTGGGGCTGATTTATTTTTTCCAAGAATTTACGCAAGTAGAAGTTCCCTTCTTTCAAACAACATATGGAACAAATATTCCAATTATCTATTATACCATATCAATATGTTAATAATCATTACTACTCTTATAAAATTACCAAAAAGGATAGTAGAGCCTTAAAGAATTTTAAGGAAAGTGATGTTTTTTGAAACACACTCTACTAGTTCTCGCGGGTGACCAAATAACTTACTGCTGATCGTAAGATATCAGCCTCGTTGCCAAATTCTTTTAAAGCGTCAAGAGCTTTTTCAACGGCATCCTGTCCCATCTTCCTGGCTTTCTCGAGAGAAAATAATGTAACAAAAGTAGCTTTATGGTTTCGCTCATCACTGCCTATAGGTTTCCCGAGTTTTTCCTGATCTCCAGTGACATCAAGAATATCATCAGTAATTTGAAAAGCAAGTCCATATTGCTCAGCATATTCAGTAAGCAATCTGACCTGATTTTCTGACGCTCCGGCCATAATAGCGCCTGATCTTATTGCCGCTTTAAATAACGCGCCTGTTTTTGACCTGTGCATATACCGGAGTGTATCAATTTCTATCATCATTCCCTCAGATGACAAATCTAATGCTTGTCCGCCCACCATACCATAAGCCCCTGCTGCTTGTGCGATTTCCCGCACAACTTTAAGTAAAGTCGCTGGATCTACATCCGTTTGGGACAGCATAGCTTCAAAAGCCGCCGTGAGCAAACCGTCTCCGGCCAAAATGGCCATGCCTTCGCCAAATACTTTATGATTGGTTAGTTTGCCGCGACGGTAATCGTCATTATCCATTGCCGGTAAATCATCATGAATCAGTGAATAGGTATGAATCATCTCCAAGCCGCAAGCTACTGCCAAATAATTTATTCCATTACCGCCTACTGCATCAGCAGCTGCCATTAATAAGATAGGACGTAAACGTTTTCCTCCGGCAAATAAACTATAACTCATCGCTTCGAAAATAACCGGAGGAAAAACATTATTAGTTGGCACAAATTGTGTTAAAGCTTTGTCAATTAATATACATTTCTCCTGGCAATATTCTTTTAGCATTTTTCGTCCTCCTGCAATAATAACGGCTTTTCTATTATTTTTCCGTGCTCTTCTTGTAAAATTTTATCAATCTGTTTTTCCGCCAGAGACAACTTTGTTAAACATAATTGTGACAAAGACACGCCTTCAGCAAACTGAGCCAATGCTTCCTCCAGAGAGACTTCACCTTTCTCCAGTTGCTTCACAATCACTTCTAATTTACCTAGAGCTTCCTCAAAACATACATCGTCCATACTATTATCAGCTTGACTGTCTATTGCTTTTTTATTTCGTGCCATGATCTTCCACCTTTCTAGAGTCAACTACTTCAACATCGATTTTACCATTACTCAGTACAACCTCCAGCACTTGTCCTACAACTGTGTCCTCCGGCTTATATATTACTTGTCCGTCAAAAGTCCGTACAATGCTGTAGCCCCGCGCCAAAACTGCTAAAGGATTTAGCATTGCCAGTTTTTCAGCAGCTAACTTAAACTCATGTTGTTTGAGCGTAATAATTTTTTTTAGTGACAGTTCCAAACGTTCAAAGTATATATCCACCATTTGTCGCCTGTTAGTCAAAAAATCTTGAGGATGTCTGAAAATCGGGCTGTCAAGACATTGCACCACACGAAGCCGCTGATTTTTAATCAGATTGCGTACATGATTTTCGAGCATATTTTTTAATGTAGTTAAATACCTTTCCAGCTCCCGGACGTCAGGTACAACGATCTCAGCGGCCTGTGACGGTGTAGCGGCTCGCCGGTCAGCAGCAAAGTCAGCTAACGTAAAATCCGTCTGGTGACCAACGGCGGAAATGATAGGAATATGTGAAGCTGCAATGGCTCTTACTACCTGTTCGTCATTAAAAGCCCACAGTTCTTCAATCGAACCGCCGCCTCTTCCGGTAATAATTACATCTACCTGGTCCAAACGATTGAAGACTTCGATCGCATGAACAATCTGGGCAGGAGCTTCCGGACCCTGAACCTGCACAGGATATAAGATCAATGAGATACCGGGATAACGACGTTTCGATACGGTGATTATATCTCTGAGTGCCGCCCCCGTTGGGGAAGTCACAATGCCTATTCTTTTTGGCAACATCGGCAAAGATTTCTTACAATTATCATCAAACAATCCTTCTGCTGCCAGTTTTTCTTTCAGTTGCGCAAAAGCCAGACTCAATTCCCCTATTCCGTCAGGCATTAATTGTTCAACATACAATTGATATTGTCCATCACGTTCAAATACACTTATTTGACCGCCGGCAATAACTTTCAGACCGTCTTTGGGTTCAAATTTTAAAAACTGAGCGCGGCTTTTAAACATTACTGCTTTGATAGTGGCACTGTTATCTTTTAATGTGAAGTAGCAGTGACCTGAATAATGTTGTTTAAAGTTAGATACTTCACCACGCACAAAAATTGCAGCAAGGGTTTTGTCTAAATCAAACATTCGTTTTATATACCTGGTAACATCGCATACATTAAGTATATTCAAAAGTATCACCCAGTTCATTTTGATAACATAACTAAATAATATACCATGACCACAAAAAAAACCAGACAAAAGTCTGGATAATAATAGCTTCCATCTAAGTTAGTATCTGCGCCGAATATAACGTTGGGCAAAAAAACCGCTCGCTGCTCCCACCGCAAACCAAAAGAAGCCTCCCGGC
This sequence comes from Bacillota bacterium, assembly GCA_023434855.1. The sequence continues at coordinate 5,347 of JAEYSJ010000199.1, forward strand.
GGAATCAAATGGCCAATGAATATGCCAATAGCCGCACCAATTAATGTATACGTTAACACCATCCCCACCTCCGCATATGGTACACCTGTGCTTATGTATCATATGCTGCGACAACATTAATCGTGCCGGTTAACGAAAGCAAAATATGCGGTTCCCACTGCATTGTCGGAACTATATTTTGACTGGGGAAAATATAAGCAGGCATTCTCTTTGAGAGTTAGCTTATCGCTTATGTGTTTACGGATAAATTGATTAGCCATAACACCGCCAACAACTAATATATCTTTTAGGCCGGTCTCTTTTATCGCAGCCCTAATCATCCTAAATATTGTTTCAGCTACACATAATTCGACTCCCGCAGCCAAAGAATGATGATCTGTTCCTTGGTTTAAAAGTCTTAAAGCATGTGTTTCCGGGCCGGAAAAACTTACTGTTATCTTTCTGGTTGCTATGGGAAGTTCTGCCGCATTAGCCCGTCCTGACTGTGCCAGCTTTTCCAGTGCGGGACCGGCCGGAAAAGCTAAGCCCAAAGCAACTCCAATGCGGTCAATAAACTGCCCGGCATGCAAGTCGTTACTACCACCGAGCAAGTTAATATCTATTTTGTGGTTTTTGCTGGTAACTTTTACAGTCTCAGTTGTGCCGCCGGAAACATGTACAGCCAAAAAATCGGAAATATCAGGTCCTCCTGCCGACCAGATACCTGCAAAAATGTGGTTTTCCTGATGGCTGATGCGATATAATTTAATGTTATTTGATGCCGCTATAGCTCTCGCATAGCCATCGCCAACCAGAAAAGCAGGCATATAGGAATCAGGCAATGGCCGCGGATAACCGGAAACTCCGACAGCAGCAAATTGCACCCGTTCTTCTATTTGGGCCAAAGCTTGCTCCAAAACCAAAGGAAAATTACGAGTATGCTGATATACCATTTCGGATTGGGCCAGTCCTCTCTGGCCATATTTTACGGCCAGAAGCTTCCGGGATTCGGCTGCCAGTTTTCCGTGTTCATCGATAATGGCTACTGAAGTAGTGTAGCAACTAGTATCTATACCCAAAAAATAGTTCATTTTTGAGTCTGTTTCAAAACGCCCATCTGCTGCGCCGCACGGACTACGGAAGACAATTCGCATAGAACGAACTGCGATGATAAATCTGTCTTAGTCAGAACGTGCTCCTGCGGTTTTCGCTCAACGTACTTCCCTTGTACGCCTTCGCTCAAATGCTCGTCGCGGCCTAGCATCTGGACATTTTTAAACAACCTCCTTACATTGAGGTTGCGTGTTTTTTGAAACACGCTATATTATTTTGCTTTTTCTTTAATCATGGAACCTAATATGCCATTTACAAATCGGCCTGATTCTTCTGTACCAAAAGTTTTGGCTAATTCGACAGCCTCATTAATGACAACATTAGGCGGAAGTTTTTCCGAGCCAAATTTCATTTCATATATAGCCATACGGGCAATATTACGGTCTACACCAGCCATGCGTTCAATCTTCCAATCATTTGACAGTCTTGAAATCGTATCATCAATTTCTTGTTGATGGTCCTGTGTTCCAATTACAAGCTGCTCCGCATAACGTTTGGCATTGTCAGTAACATTGTCCCGTTCGGAAAATACTGATTGTAATGCTTCCTGTTTATCCGTATTATTATAATCCAGTTGAAACAAAACCTGTAATGCCATTTCCCTGGCTTTCCTGCGGCTCATATACTCCCTCTTTCCTCTCTAGGAATACA
>JAEYSJ010000217.1 GCA_023434855.1 Bacillota bacterium
CTCTTGGCCCAATTCAATCACTCCCAAATATCCGGAAAGGTAACTTTTATAACTTTCGGTATTTACCATTATTATCCTGCAAACCATGAGGAAATAATACCCAAACGGGTGGATTTGCAGGGGCACGGATCAGTCTTTAGAACCCCTATCCAAATAGAATAAAATAGGCATAATGTTCCATGTACGGGGTATTCTACTGTTAAGTAAATTTATGTACGGAGAGAATCATGACTCAACAACCGCAACAGCAACAGAAGCCGCGTCGCCCCAAAGCATTTGTGGGTTCACTGACCACGAATCATCTGTTTTTGCGCAACCCATTCATGATGGCTTGGCTGTCAGCAACTTTTCCAGGCTTTGGCCACATCAGCCTAGGAAACTACGTCACAGGGATGATACTATTCATCTGGGAGATGCTGGCGAACACCATGGCGAAGATAAACCTGGCCATTTTATACTCTTTCACCGGTCGTTACGATATGGCCAAGGAAATACTAAATAACCGGTGGCTGCTGCTATATGCCCCGGTCTATGTTTTTGCAATGTGGGACACTTACCGGCGAACGGTAAAATATAACCAGTACTCGCTTCTGGCGGACCGGGCTGAGCAAATGCCTACACCGGTCGCCATGTCCTCGGTGGAGATAAACAGCCTTGATAAGCGCTCGCCCTGGGTAGCGGTAGCCTGGACTTTGCTGGCGCCAGGGCTTGGGCACATTTATTCCCACAGGATGGTTACAGGGTTCTTTCTTCTAATATGGTGGATCGTTTCCGTCTACAACTCGCTTGTCCTGCAAGCGGTACAGTACACTGCTTTGGGACTGTTCGAGCAGGCTAAGGCAGTTGTCGATCCGCAGTGGCTGATATATCTTCCTCAATTATTGGCTTTGCCAGCTACGACGCCTATGCCAACACCCTTTCATTCAACCGCCTTTTCGAAAAGGAACAGGATATTTTTTGGAAGCAAAGTTACCAAAGCCCTAATTTCAAAATGCCGACAAAGGTGGGGGCGGAAGTGTATATTACAGGTTCATTTGAGCACTCAATTAAACTGGAGCTTGCCATTTCTGAGCTGGAGCAAAAAGGGATACCTCAGGAGCAAATTTGCGCTATTCCGATGAATGTGCCTAAAAAGGAAATGCACCTTTTTGATACGATTCATCAGGCCGACGGGCTGATCATGTTTGACCTGCCAACAGTTTTCGGCACGATATTAATGCTTTTGGGCGTAATGTGGGGCTTTATGTGGACATGGGGGCCGATCCTCTGGGGCCTGATCGGCCTATTTTCAGGCGGAGCGCTCGGGTTTGCCTTCAAGTATGTCTACTATAGGATGTATGCCCAAAAGCAGCCGCCTGCCGGCAAGACAACGGAAGTGATGCTTATCGTGGCCTGCCAGAAGGCAGAGGCGGAAATGGTGGAAAGGGTGCTGGCAGGGCACTTGGCCCTAAGCATTGGACGAAAGGAATAAGGGGCACATGCCGGTATTCCTAACTGGAAATATTCTTTGCTGACCGGCTGGATTAACTTGACAGTTAGGCTATTTTCCGTAAATGCAAACAAAGGGGCAACCAGTCCAGCTGACTGTTTTGCCCCTAAAAAATAGCTGCTCTTTCTATGCCAATTAGAGTTTACAAAAAATCGGGGATACACCCACATTTTTGGTTCAGTTCAGTCTACTCTATTTTTCTAAATCCAAGCATAATTTCAAAATCTCCGGTAAGTCCTTCTTTGACCTCTTGCCAGTCATTACCGGATTCGTCTTCATAGCAACACCCATCCAGCTTCTTATGTAGGCAAATACCGTTTGTTAGTTTTACGCAACCTTCGTTCATTCTTTGAATTGTTATAATTTGGCTCATATTATCTCCTTTCTTAATACATCTGATAGACAAATCCATCCCAAACACTGAGAAAAAATCCCCGTCCAGGCAAAAACATCTGTAAAAATCATACTTCCGTACTCAAGTCTATCGGCAATATAGGAGCCTCTAGGTCTATCAAAAATATTTGTTAATAAAGGCATTGTCGGGTCAGTGTGTAATATGCGCCATAACTCATCCGTATCATTTTTACTCACGCCAACCGTCAAAACAGGTATTTTATCTCCATCTTCCTCATTAAATAGGCTAATTAAATATCCCATTTCACCGCCAGTGCTTCTCATTTTATAACCCTTGACGATTTCAACTTCCCGCATTAACGAAGCATAAAACAACCTATGCAAAAACGTGTATGACTCTTTATTAACCTCATTCGCATAACTTCGTTGGCAATATCCAGAGTTTAATGTAATGTGCATAATGCAATTATAGTATCCCATATAATCATTCCTTTCCCGTTTTTTGTTCATTACTACTCAGATGTCAATAAAACAGGTAAATGACAAAAGGAAGCCCGAATACACGGACTTCCTTTGCAAAATGGCTGGCGCAAAAATTCCTTCTCACACCTTGGTTACTACCTCCGGTCTGGCGATAGCAACTCGGAACTCTTATTTTTTATATACTCCCAATATATGAAAATTCCTGCAAAAAAAGGGTTTTTAGAAAAATTTGGCTTTTTGTAATACTTAGCATATTAGTACATAAAACAAAGAGGTTTTATAACTAAATAGGAACGCTTAAAACCGTACTACCTATATATCAACGCTCCCGTGAGGGAGTATTTTTATTTAAAGGAATCTTTCTAACCATATAAGTCACGTATGATTCAGCATCAGGGGAAGTTATCTAAATACCCCCAACAGAGCAAAGTTAATGCTTGGTTATATTCAAAATATACAAATTTATACAATATAAAAGGATTTTGGGCAATTAATATTGAATATCGGTAAATGCTATGTAATAAATTGTTTATTGGGTGATATCATGGATAATATTCATTTATATACAATTGAAACTTTAACAGGCAAAATATTAGTGATACTGTTGAATATATATCATTACAATCCTGTATCGGGAAAAATAAATGTTGGCGGTGATGAGTATATGAATAAGCCATGGACACCGGAAGAAAATGAATTCCTTAGACAAAACTATGGCAAAATGTTGACTGCTGAGATAGCGAAATATTTAAATAAGTCTACCCGCGCGGTTTCTCAGCATGCATACAACCTGCATCATAGTAAGCACATCAGGCCGAGTGTATTTTATAAAGAGGCTTTGCCGCAGGAGAGGCAAATTAAAGCCCAAGTTTTTATGGCTGTAATACATATGCAACGAAAGAAATGCATTAAATTGAATTTGTCTCCCAATATCGATTTGAAAGCAATCGCTGAAGCAATTAAAAATGTTGAAAGACTTGTTTTAATATGACATATACTTGGGTCCAGTGCCATAGCATTAATAACAAGGGAAAATGTAAGGAAGCTGCGTTCCTTCACTTGTGTTTCGCCAAAAGTCTTTGCAGCCTGTAATAAATAGTAGACTTAGGGACTAGAAGAAAATTCTAGTTCTTCTTTTTTTATTCTTCTTGTAAAATTTTATTATTTTGGAATATATTAACTATATTTCGACCAAATATTAGCTTTGTAAGTGATAAAATAGTTTTCGATAAATAGGAAAGAGAGTAAATTGGTAAAATTTACCGTGAATTAGTGTATCTCATAATATTTTGTGACTTGAGCGTAAAAAGGGATGAAATGATATGGATTTAGCTTTGTTTTGTTCAATAGGTGGAACGATCTCGCTGTTACTGGTATATTGGTATCTGTACATTATGTATCACGAGCGTTATATGGGCATGTGGATAGCAAGCTGGCTGGGCTTTGCTTTACGCATAGTTCTTTTTGACTCTGGACTGATCGAATGGAAAGAATCGATAGCAGGGTTTATCATTTTTCAAGCAATGTATGTTAGTACAATTTTGCTGTTTTTATGGAGCGCGTGTCTCTTTAGCAGCAGACCGTATAAACAATGGTGGATATACGGTGGTAGTGGCAGTTTTATACTTAGTATTATATTTAAATTATTACATTTGCCCATTATTTATATAATGGCGCCTTCTGCGTTTTTTGCTGGTGTGATACTTATATATATCGGCAGAATCTTTATGTACAATTTACAAATAAATGGATTAGGAAATTATATTGCAGGATATTCATTCATTATTTGGGGTATTTTTACGATAATTATGCCATATTCAAGTAGCATAGCTACTCCTTGGCCTTATTTAATTTGCGGTGTCCTACGATTGATTATTGCTTCCGGTACTTTAATGGTATTTTTTGAAAAAACCAGATTTGAATTAATCAATAAAGAAGCGCAATACCGGTTATTGGTGGAAAACTCTGTTGATGTCATTTATCGTTATAGTTTGTTACCAGAACCCAGATTTGACTATATTAGTCCGGCTATAACAAAAGTTACAGGTTACTGCCCCGAAGAATTTTATGCAGATGCAGTACTATTAAACAAATTGATACATCCTGATGATTTGCCGCAATATACCGAATTTATTTCTCACCACTTTCACAGCAAGCCGTTTACTTTCCGTTTAACCCGTAAAGACCGAAATATGATATGGATTGAATTAGAGTTTATACATATGTATGCTGCAACCGGCGCTATTCTGGCACGACAAGGGATTTTTCGTGAGGTTACCGCCCGCATTCATTCTGAGCAACTCGCCGTTCAAAATGAGAGGCTGAATATAGTCGGTCAAATGGCTGTTAGTTTTGCCCATGAAATACGCAACCCATTGACCACGGTTTGTGGCTATCTGCAAATACTAAGCAGGAAGAAACAAGAATGCAGTTCCTGTAAAGAACGTTTCGCCCTGATGATTAAGGAACTGAACCATGCCAGTGCCATTATCAGCGAATACCTTTTACTAGCGCAAGATAAGCAAGCCGAACGGAAAAAATGCTGTTTGAATACTATTATTGAAGAATTGTTCCCTTTAATACAGGGTGATGCAATCGTTTCAAATGTGGCTATAAACCTTAACTTAAAAAGTATTCCTCAGCTTTACCTTGATGAAAATGAAATTCGCAAACTGCTGCTTAATCTCGTAAAGAATGGCGTTGAAGCTATGCCCAAAGGTGGCAATCTTACTATTGGTACAAATTCCGAAAAGGATAAGGTCGTGCTATCTGTGGGGGATCAAGGTGTTGGTATACCAATTAAAATACTCGAAAACCTTGGCAAGCCGTTTTTAACTACTAAAGATATGGGAATGGGTTTGGGTTTACCAATCTGCTATAGGATTGCCAATAGGCACAATGCTACAATTGATGTAAAAACAGGAGACCGAGGAACGACATTTTTCATTTGCTTTAGTCCATCTCACTGTGCCGCATAAAATAAAGTTTGCCCCCGCATTGCGGGGCATTTTGTTTTTTAGTCTTCCAGAAGCCATTAATTTCCGAACATAACAATGTCAGGAGATTTTTTGTTGTGTACGGGTTCAATGTTGCCACGAGTATTTTTAAGATAAAACTCGATAACTGTTGCTTTACGTAAAGATAAAAAGCCTTTATTCAAATAAATTTTTGAATAAAGGCTTTTTTATTTCTAAAAACGACCTAATTTTCAGCGGATATTAGCAATATTTGTCTAATTTACTAATTATAAGGGGGTGAAAGTGATTATGACGTAAGGGGACCGACTTTGATTTTTGCATTATAAACAAAATTTAAAGGGAGCGAGAATTTATGAACAAATTAGTAAGGTTGCTGGATAAAGAGATAAAAATTGGTGTTGCGGAAACTGCAAAAGAAAAAAGAGACATTTACCGTTTACGTTATAATGTCTATAT
>JAEYSJ010000246.1 GCA_023434855.1 Bacillota bacterium
GTCTGATGGTATTGTTTCAGCTACTATTCCCAATCAAACTGCCACCCAGGAACTTGGACAACTGCAAATTGCCCGGTTTGTCAATCCGGGAGGACTGGAAAGCACCGGACATAATTTACTTAAAGAGACTGCGGCTTCCGGTTCACCTGTTCTGAATAATCCGGGAACTGACGGCGCAGGCACCATTGTCGACAAATACCTGGAGATGTCCAACGTGCAGGTTGTTGATGAAATGGTCAAAATGATTATTGCGCAGCGGGCTTATGAAATGAACTCGAAAGCGGTCACTACCGCGGATGATATGCTTGGCCAGGCTGCCAGCCTTAAACGCTAGGTGGATCTAAATGTCCGTAAATAAAATTCTGCTGACGCTTCCGGTCATAATGTTTTTGCTGGTACATCAGGTATTTGCTGACAGCGTCACGGTAACAGTACCGGAACGCGTGTATGTTCAAGGTCCGGTAATTACTTTAGGCGATCTGGCTGATATAAGCGGTGACGACAGAGAAATGGTAAATCGTCTGCGGGAAGTGAAGTTAGGGAGTGCACCTGCTCCCGGCAGGAGTATGGTATTTACCCCGGAGGTGCTGGGGGGATGGTTAGCATCATCCGGCATTGATTACTCCGGTGTAATCTGGAAAATTCCGGCTAATGTGTCAGTGACGACAAGCTCGCAGGCTGTTGGCAACCAAAATATTATTGACACAGCGGCAAAGTTTATAGCACAGCGGACGGGAGCAACAGACGGTAGTATTACAATTACGCCATTATACCGTCCACAGGACGTGCTGGCGCCGCCGGGTAAAGTGGATTTGACAGTGGATCTGCCTTTTGGCATTCACTATAATGTTCCAACTACGGCTAATGTGGCCATAACTATTGACGGACAATACTTTACTAAAGTAAGCATCCCCTATGATGTTAAACTATATAAAGAAGTACTGGTAACAACGCGGACAATTCCCCAGAAAGAAATGATTACAAAAGACAGTTTACGCCTTGAGAGAATGGATGTGGGCAGAATAACTTCCGGCTACTTTACTGATATTGATAAAGTTGCCGGTTTGGTGTCGCGTAGACAGCTGCCCCAGGGAACTGTTGTAAATGAATATATGCTGGAAAAGGCTTCAGTCATAAAACATGGCAGTACTGTTGTGATTATGGCCAGGCTTGGTGACCTGATAGTAACCACATCCGGCGTGGCTTTGCAGGATGGTAGCGTGGGACAAAGCATCAGGGTGCAAAACACAAACTCCAAGAAAATTATCACCGCCAGGGTGCTTGATGAGAATTCGGTGTTGGCGGCAACAATTAATCGAAAGTGATGGTGACATCAATGAATAAGCTGACAAGAAATTTATTGTCTCTTGCGATAGGAATGCTGTTTCTTGTGTTGCCAATGAATGATAGTGTACAGGCCGAATCTCTATGGAGCGATAAAGGGCCGGCAGCCAGTTTATTTTCTGACCATAAGGCTCATTCAGTCGGCGATATTATAACAATTATAATTAACGAAAATTCCAGTGCCAGCCGGACGGGCAATGCGAGTAACGCCAAAACCTCCAGTACATCGATGAATGCCGGAACAGGAATTTTTGCCTGGATAGCTGCGGCGAGCGCCGGTAATTCCGACAGCTTTGCTGCTAAAGGCTCCCTTGCCAATACTAACACTGTAACTGGTAAAATAACCGTACAAGTTACAGAAATTAAACCAAATGGCAACTTAGCGGTATCGGGAACGCAGAGTATCAAGCAAAATGGTGAAGAACAACGGATTGTCATTTCCGGGGTTGTCAGGGAAGACGATATCGCATTCGATAATACAATTCTGTCTTCTTATGTTTCTGATGCCCAGCTTCGCATTGATGGTCACGGGCCAATTGCCGGTAAACAAAGGCAAGGCATTCTATCCCAGATTTTCAATTTCCTGTTCTAATATAAGGATGAAATGTACAGGGCGGTTTATTACCGCCCTGCGTTTTAAGTCAATGATATTGGTGTTTCAAACTCCCGGATATTGAATACATACAGCGGAGGGTTTTATGCGTAAACTAGCAATCATTTTCTTGGTGATAGCAAGTATAATGAGCAGTACTTTTCAGGCTTTGGCCTGGCCTGCAAGCACCCGTATTAAAGATGTGGCCAAAGTGCAAGGCGTACGTTCCAACCAGTTGGTAGGCTATGGACTGGTTGTTGGTCTGGCAGGGACGGGTGATTCAACAACGAAAAGTCTGGAAACAGCCCAGTCGATTATTAACCTGCTTAAAACATACGGTGTATCGGTGACAGGGACTCAGTTTCAGGCTAAAAACGTTGCTGCAGTAATGGTCACTGCTCAATTACCGCCATTTGTAAAATCAGGTGATACGATAGATATAACAGTATCATCAATGGGTGATGCCAAGAGCCTTACAGGTGGTGTCCTGCTCCAGGCTCCGCTTAAAGCTGCTAACGGAAAAGTTTATGCAGTAGCACAGGGTGCCCTGTCCACAGGTGGCTATGGAATCAGCAGCAGTGGCAGCAGTCAGCAAAAGAATATCCCCACAGTAGGCAATGTTCCCAATGGTGCTATTGTTGAACAGGATGTGCCGACACAGTTTAATGCCGGTAATACAATAACTCTGGCCTTAAGCCAGCCTGATTTCACCACTGCAAGCCGGATAAGTGAAGCTATCGACAGCCGCTTTGGCGCCATAGCCGCTGCTAACGATCCAGGCACGGTAGTTGTAACTATTCCTGCCAATTATAGCGGCAATGTTGTGAGCTTTGTTGCCGCAATCGAAGAACTTTCAATTACGCCTGACAATATGGCCAAAGTAGTAATTAATGAACGCACCGGCACTATTGTTATGGGTTCAAATGTTACAATTGATGAAGTAGCCGTGGCGCAAGGCAGCCTGACTATCAAAATCAGCAAAGATGCCCAGGTGTCTCAGCCGCCGCCTCTTTCTAACGGTTCAACAGTGGTAACTCCCCAGACGAATATCGATGTCAAAGAAGATCAGGCAAGCCTTATTGTCCTGCCGGCAACGGCCAATGTCGGCGATGTGGTCAGTGCCCTTAACTCTATTGGCGCCACGCCGCGGGATATTATTAATATATTACAGTCTATCAAGGCCGCCGGCGCATTGCACGCCGACTTGCAGACAATGTAAAGCAGGTGATGAAATGGATATCAGCAGTGTTGGCAGTTCACAAAGTTTGATGAATAAATACAATTTGGCTAAGACTAAGGATGATGGCGAATTTGCCGCCAAGCTGGAAAAAGCTGCTCAGAATAGCAAAGATGATAAGCAAAAGGCGAAGCTTAAGGATGCTTGCCAGCAAATGGAGGCAGTTTTTCTCAACATGATGCTGTCGCGCATGCGGGCGACAGTTCCCAAGTCCAGTCTGTTTGGCGAAAATACAAATGAACAAGACATTACGCGATCCATGCTTGACAGCGAAATGACGAAAAATATGGCTAAAGCCGGTGGAATTGGTCTGGCTGACATGCTGTACCGTCAGTTAAGTATTTCAGATGCTGCAACCAAAAGCCAGGCACCGAAATAGTGCCTGGTTTTTTATCGCCTATATCTATATTTTTTCAGGTAGCAAGCAGGAAGCTTGTGCCAGTGTTTTGAACCGCAGAGGACACAGAGTGGAACGGCGCGAAAGCCATCGCGTGAGGATTTCGGGTAATGAAACACAAAAGTTAAGAATATTGAATCATAACGGACACGCAGGACAAGGGGGAGAGCGGCGCGAATATATAATTTATACAATTGGGATATTGTATGGTATAACTGTGGACAATGATAATAAGTTGAGTCTGGGACGTTGCGGGGATAAAGTATAATAATAACCCCCTCTGCGTCCCCTGTGCCCTCTGTGGTTAGCCGTACCCCTTTTTCTTATCAGAAACGTGGAGGCGTAGATTATGAAAGTAATGTATCGTAAGACAAGTTTGTTGCTTATTACGGCGATAGCTGTTATGCTGTTGTTTACGCAGGTGGTTTGGGCGGCATCACCTACAGTGCAGCAGGTCCGCTATCGCCTGGCACCGGAGAAAGTCCGGATAGTGTTTGATATGGATGCATTGCCTGATTATAATGTCACTCTGATTAATAAGGATCCGAATAAGCCTGACGAGTATTCACAGTTGGTAATTGAAATGCAAGGGGCAATAAAACCAGATGTATTGCCTGAAATGGCGTTTAATGATCCTGTCGTCGGCGGTCTGCATTTAAGCGAGACCGAACAAGGCAATATAAGGGCAGCCATCGATTTAAAGGCTGCAGTCATGTATAAAGTCTTTACATTATCCGGGCCTAATCGTTTGGTAATCGATATTATTAAAGGGTATGGGCAAAAAATTCAGCAGGAAATTATGCCTGGAATAAATTATACTTACTGGTTCTATGGTACGCAGGTAGGTCCGATCGCGGCACATATTCTTGATGTAAACCCGCAAAATGGTCTTATAATGAAACCCGTATTGTCAAATAACGCAATTCATGGGCTTGAAACGTTAAGTCCGATGGCAGAACGCGCAGGCGCAATTGCTGCAGTTAACGGTTCCTATTTTGCTTTAAATGGTGATATACTTGGTCTTTTAAAAATCGATGGACAAATAGTCAGCACTCCCGGCCTGCCGCGTACCGCCATGGGCGTGCTGCCTGACGGTCAACTTATTATCGACCAGGTAGACTATAAAGGAAGTGTAGAGATACCCGGCGGCCAGGTAGTGCAGATTAATGGCGTTGACTGCGAACGGGGTCCGGACTCCCTGGTATTATATAATGAAAAATACAATACTTCTACCAACTCTAATCAATACGGCATAGAATACAGTATTGTCGATGACAAAGTTGCGGCGATCAGCCCGTATAACACTCCCATTGTACCGGGAAGTGTGGTCCTGTCGGCCCATGGCGCCGCTGCAAAAGCCCTGTGTAATCTTAAGGTGGGGGACAAAGTCAAGATAACACAAACTTTGGGCTCCGACGTATGGGATAAGACCGTATTTGCTTTGGGAGCGGGTCCCATGCTTGTCAAAGACGGCAACGTATTTTTGACCACAAAAACTGAAGAATTCGGTTCTGATGTCGCCGGCGGGCGGGCGCCGCGCACCGCTCTTGGATTAACGAAAGACGGTCATATTATTTTGGCCGTGATTGACGGCCGGCAATCCCATAGTGTTGGTTTAACCTTGTTGGAACTTGCCAGGTTTATGCAGGAACTGGGTGCTGTTGATGCTATGAATTTAGACGGCGGCGGTTCAAGTGAGATGGTAGTTGATGGGAAAATCGTAAATAAGCCGTCCGATGGCCGGGAACGCAGGGTGGGTGACGCATTAGTTATTATTTCCGCCAGGCTTGCTAATTGACTATAATGATGTATAATTAAAGTATTCTCTAATTATTTTGGATGCTTAAGAAGGAGGTGTCGGTATGATTCACAAAAGAGGAATATTATTACTGGTATTGGCTTTAGTCGTATTGATAGGTGCTTGGGCGGCGGCATCAAATAGTGTCGTTGATCAAAAAAGCGTACTGTCTGGAACAGTGCTGAGCAGCAATTTGGCATCTGCCGGGTCTATAGTACGGGAAGGTGATGTTTTAGTAGTTGTGGACTCCATTACCGGACCGGTACCTGCAGTAAGGGCAACAGTGGATGGTAAGGTAAAAGAGGTTTTGGTCAAGCCTGGGGATATGATTCGCACCGGCGATGTGCTGGTACGGATTGAAGCGGCGCATAAGTAGAGAAAGGATGATTTATTTGCTGCATTTATTCAAGCGGAGCTGCATGGCGCTGCTGGTCTTTTTGCTTTTGCTGCCGGCTGTATCGGTATACGCTTCTCCTGATATTATGCCTGTGGATAAAATTCAACCAGGCATGCTTGGAATAGGAAAAACCGTAGTTTCAGGGACTAAAATTGAAGATTTTGACGTTGAAGTACTTAGTGTTATGAAGGATAAAGGCCCGACAGGCGACTTGATATTAGTGAGGGTTTCCGGTGATGTTATTGACCGTACCGGCGGCATAGTCCAGGGTATGAGCGGCAGCCCGGTATATATTGACGGTAAACTGGTTGGCGCCGTTGCGTTTGGCTGGCCCTTTACCGATCATAAAGTAGGTATGGTTACACCAATCGCCGACATGCTGAAGTTGTGGGACATAAAGGATTCCGCCAAGACAGCTGCGGTTGATGAAACACAAGCACAAGCAGCCAGCAGTCCTGACATGGAGCAGGAGGCTACACCATTAATGGTTTCAGGCTTTAGCCAACAGTCGCTGGCTATGCTCAAAGAAAAACTTACTCCCTTTCATTTAGTTCCTTATGCCGTAGGGGAAACGTCGCAGGATGTACAATCCGGCCCGTTGGAACCCGGCAGCCCGATTGGTGTGCAGCTTATTAGCGGTGATGTTAATATGAGTGCTCTTGGCACGGTAACATATGTTGAAGGCAATAAAGTGTTAGCTTTCGGACATCCCTTCCTTAAAAAGGGTAACGCCAATTACCTAATGACCAATGCCTATATTTTTACTACTGTGCAAGGCATGGAAAATGGGTTTAAGGTCGGTACAACCGGTCAGATTATTGGCACGATTAATCAGGACCGGGGATCAGGTATCGCCGGCGAAACCGGCAGGTATCCTTCAATTATTCCGTTACGCATTACAGTAACCGATAACAATCTTGGCCGGACGCAGGATTTAGCGGCACATGTTGTTCAGGATGAACAATTATCACCGGTATTGACTGCCACTACTATCGCCAATGCTATGGAAAAAACCATGGATAGAACGGGTGCCGGCACTGCCAGGATAAGTTTTGAGATTAGCGCCCGCAATATGCCTGGCGAAGTCTTAAAACGCGAAAATATGTTTTACAGTCCGGCAAATATCGGCGAAGGTGTAATAGGCGAATTTTTAGAAGCCATGGCTATGTTGGCCGGCAACCAGTACAATCCTGTTGATATTATGGACGTGAAAGTTAATGTCAGTGTTGATGAAGAACGCCATACCGCCAGTATTTCTGAGGCCAGGGCGAGTGCGTCAACTGTCAAACCGGGTGACAAGATTGATATATCGGTGCAATTGAAGCCTTATCGCGGGGAAACGATTACCCGGGTAGTCAATTACACCATACCCAAAAATCAACCGGCAGGTCCTATGATCCTGGAGGTGCGCGGCGGGGGTATGGTCCCCTTAATTCAGCTGCTTAAACGGCAAGGTCTGGATGGAGATCTGCTCAAAGCACAAAAGGGCAATCCTAAAAGCAAAACGAAATCCTTTGATAGTACAATTAAGGAATTCACTGACCGCGACCGCAACAATGATATCGTAGTCGAGATTTTTGATACTAGTCTGCTTACTCTGGGCGGGAATGTCCAGCCGAAAGAAACCCAAAATATCCAGTTGGACGCTGAGTCTGAAGCTAAAACAGATGGCAAGCCCAAAAAGGGAGCTAATCCTGCGCAGTTAACAGCTGATTTGGATAATACCTCTGGCACTGGTCCGGACAAAGGTAAGAGCTATCTTACCACTGACTATATCATTGACGGCGATTACCAGGTAACAGTGAATGTAATAAAAGACGATACGAAATAAAGAAATACATCCCTTCGGGGATGTATTTTCTTTTATAATATGCTTACTGTGATAAAATGAACAATAGTAAGTTGGGAACGTAGCAGGAGATACAAGTAATATTAACACCCTCTGTGTCC
>JAEYSJ010000252.1 GCA_023434855.1 Bacillota bacterium
AGGATTTCCCGTCAGGGAGTAGACACATTTCACAAAGAACATTATCCGTCTATGGAGCTGTATCAAGAAAATGGTGAATGGTATGTAAGCGGTTTTTATAACAAGGGGGAAGAGGCGTTTATCGCTACTTATTTTATAAATTACGGAGAAACCATTATGTCTATTCAGCCAGACAGCTTAAAAAAGCTTATACTCGAAAGGCTGGAAAAAATAAAAAATCATCTTATTTCGCAAAACTGAGTGGAAAACCAAGTATCATGCTCTATCAGGGCGGAATGTATAAAAAAGCAGTCAGCATACTCAATAAGAGTTTGCTGACTGCTTTTATTAATTGATTACTCGGTTGCTTCATCCGCTTCTCCGGCATAGGGACAAGGGACCTGTCCCCTTGTCCCCATACTTCGTTATACAAAGCAAACAGTAACAACACCCTTCTTTGTGATTTATTTATTGACTACGCTTTTCCAAATCCCCGGAACGGTGCCGATACCGTTTGGAACGGCGTTCTCGAATTATGCTATGACAACATTATTTGGCGTTTTAATGGGCTATAGCTTCAAAGTCCTGGACGAAAAAACCGTACGGCAACGAAGCGGCTTCGAACTCCTTTCCAAAATACATCACTACTCTTAAGGGCAATGAGGGCGGACCTCATTGCCCTTGCTAGTACCGCCAGTAAAACTTAAGATGTCTTACAGTATCCAAAAAGACACTATAGCACTTTAAAGTGCGTACTTGCTAAAAATGCAACAAGGGTATATTATGACAGCAAGGAAGCGTTTCTATGAAAACCCTAATTTAAGTTATGTGAAAGGTAGGTTTTATATATGGACAATAATCATCAATTGATTTTAGACGCATGGCAATTTCGTCATGCATGCAAACATTTTGATGCAACGAAGACTGTTTCTCAGGAAGATTTTGCGGTTATCTTGGAAGCCGGCAGGCTTTCGCCAAGTTCTTTTGGCTTTGAGCCTTGGAAGTTCCTTATTGTGCAAACGGATGAGCTCAAGAAAAAGTTATACCCCGTCTCTTGGGGAGCGCAAAATAGTTTTGATGGTGCAAGTCATTTCGTAATCTTTTTGGCAAGAAAGCAAACTGATACTATTTATAATGCAGCGTATGTTAACCATATCATGACAGACATCCAACAACTTCCTCAGAACGTAGTAGAGCAAAAAAGAAAAGCCTTTGAAGCTTTTCAAAAAGATGATTTTACATTGCTGGAAAGCGAGCGGGCGGTGTTTGACTGGGCGTGCAAGCAAACATATATCGCGTTAGCCAATATGCTAACTGCTGCAGCGTTGTTAAAAATAGATTCTTGTCCCATTGAAGGCTTTAATCGCGAAGCAGTAGAGAAGTTGCTGCAGGAGGAAGGGATTTTGGATACCGCTGCATTTGGAGTATCTGTAATGGCAAGCTTTGGTTATCGCGCGGTTGAACCTCATCCTAAAACGCGGCAAGAGTTAGCTAGTGTTGTAGAATGGATTTAATGTATTATGGGCACTGATGTATGACCTGTATTTGTTTTATCATGAAATATGAAAATTTTTGATCCTACTATTTTATATAGTAGGTATACTTGTTCAAATTTTAATGTATATACACGTATTTTGTTTTTGGAGGTATATGGGTGAAGCATTTATTTGATGCAACGAAGTTAGCAGATATGCCTGTTAAAAATCGACTGATCCGTTCTGCTACTTATGAAGGTATGGCTGATCAACAGGGTCACCTGACCAACGATCTGTTTCAACTTTATGAAGACTTAGCAAAAGGGGAAGCAGGTATTATTATCACTAGCCTTGTTGCTGTAAGTTCGCGCGAAAAATGGATTCCCTGGCAACTGGGAATTGACAATGATACTTTTATTGAGGAATATAAAAGGCTTACAGATAAGGTGCATGAATATGGTGCAAAAATTATTATGCAGCTTGCAGCAATTGGCGGACAAACGATAGCCAGTAATAATCCCGAACGTCCCATGTGGGGGCCCAGCGCCGTGGAGGATATTGGTTATGGCAATATGCCGCTAGCATTGGAGAAACAAGATATTCTTGCCTTTGAAGAAGACTTTGCCGAAGCTGCGCTGCGGGCCAAGCAAGCTGGATTTGATGGAGTCCAGCTGCATGCGGCCCATGGCTATCTGCTTAGTAAGTTTCTCACGCCTTATTATAATCGGAGAACGGATCAATATGGTGGGAGTATCGAAAATAGAAGCCGTTTTTTAGTCGAAACATTTCAGCGAATTCGTGAGCAGGTCGGCAATGAGTATCCGATTCTTATCAAAATAAACGCTGATGATTTTATGGAAAATGGCATGACTTTTGAGGAATGTAAATACGTGTGTCAAACGCTGAAAGCATCGGGGCTAAGTGCCGTAGAACTGAGCGGTGGAAGTCGCTCTTCCAGAAAAGGTGAGGGGTATTCACGTCCCGATCCGCGCGTCCATTCGTACTTCTTTACTTATGCGGATGAGTTACAAAGGGAAGCAGCGGTTCCAGTTATTGCGGTCGGCGGAAACCGTGAT
Organism: Bacillota bacterium; assembly: GCA_023434855.1. Next base: position 2,531 of record JAEYSJ010000252.1, read on the forward strand.
TTCGTTGAAGCTACTAAATTGCTTAATGAAAGCGATATTGATTTCTTTTCTTTTGCCCGGCCACTGATTCGGGAACGAAATTTGTTTAGCAGATGGAAGACTGGTGATACGGCCCCCGCAATGTGCATTTCCTGTAACCGCTGCTCTATGTTTGGGAATAACCACTGTATTTTTAACGAGGTATGATGGTTCAGTATTCGTTGACATAGATTTTTATTGTGAGAGTGTAATATAGAACCTCGAATAGGAAGAATATGGAGAAACCCATGAGAAATAAACAGCGGTGAAACCAGTTCCCTGTCCCCGTGTTTCTAAGAAAAGAAAACCACGTATTGACAATACAATAATAATTGGTAAAATTATACTGACGCTACTTTAAAAGTAGCATAGCGGTTTTGAAAAACTGCATTCAAAGTCTAAATGTTAATATTTGTCTGCGAAGCATCCGTGAAGGAGCATTTTAAAGCTAGAAGCTTTAAAAAGGCTAACCATCACGGTTTTATTTTTTATGGCAGTAATTTAATTAAATTCAGCCAGTAGCAAAATAAAAATAGGGGTATGTGTTGATGAATAAAGATAAAGGAGACTGTATATGACACCAACGATTGAACGCTTGGACTTTCCAATGCCAGTCTTTCGCGGTAAAGGTGCCTTGCATTCTCTAGGCGTATTCTGTAAAACATTGGGCACGAATGCGCTGGTTTTTGGCGGCCAGACTGCATTAGCAAAAACCCAGGATCTTATTGAGGATAGCCTTGCACAAGCCAGCATCGGTGTTGCGGCGGCTGAATGTTATGGTGGAGAAAGCTCACGCCACAATAGTAATGTTCTGGTAAAAAAGGCTCGGCAAGCCCAGGCAGATGTTCTCATTGCCGTTGGCGGCGGGAAAGCACTGGATACAGGTAAGCTTGTCGCTGACATATGCGGCCTGCCGTTAATCACCATCCCCACAATTGCCGCCACCTGTGCTGCCATTACACCAGTAGCGGTGATTTATACGGATGATGGCGATTTTGTTGAAACAGTTGGTTTTAAAAATTGCCCGGCAGGCACAATTATTGATACCGATATTATTCTGCATGCTCCACTATGCTGGCTGGCCGCCGGTATTGGAGATACACTGGCCAAATGGTATGAATGCCGTGTCAGTATTCAATGCTCCCAGCAACCCAGCCTGACATTCGGCGTTCTGGCGAAAGGCTATGAACTGGTGGAGCGTTTTGGCGGACAGGCACGGCAAGCTGTGGAAAACCGGAAGCACAGCGATGCCCTTGATTGGACTGTGGATGCAATTATTCTATATGCAGGAATGGCTTCGATTTTGAGTGGCGAAACAATCCGCTCGGCGGCTGCCCATGCCGCAGGTCATGGCTTGGCCGTTGGATTCGGCAACTTGTTTTTGCTGGCCTTGGAAAATTGCTCCGATGAGGAAATAAGGGAAGCCATACGCATTTCCGAACAGTGCGCCGTTCCCACGAATCTGAATCAAATCGTCAATTTGACTCAAGCAGAATTACAAACAGTTGCCCAGGCAATATTACTGACGCCTGATATGAAAAATATACTATTTGCAGCAACAGAAGACATGGTACTAAAGGCAATTCAACGTGTTAATTGCTTAGCGCGGGCGTAAGAATAACCGAGAGTCAAATACTGAATAGGAGGCAATAATAAGTCAATTTTAATATAAGTCAAGCTTGACCCCGTAGTCTAGCAGCTTTTTTGCGGGGTGGTAGACAAGTTTGACACATTATTGCAAAAAATGCTACTATAAAGCAAATAATGGAGTTAACCATTTGAATCATTCAATTGAATAGTGTTGAGACAGGTGCCCTGAGGGGCTTAATAGGGAAGACCGGTGTAACGCCGGCGCGGTCCCGCCACTGTAATAGGGAGTGAATCCAAGGTATGCCACTGAGACACTACGTCTTGGGAAGGTTTGGACGAGCGATGATCTAGAGCCAGGAGAACTGCCTGTCTGCCAATCACCGTTACACCCACGAGCGATGGGGAGGGGGTTAAGTACATCTATGTTGTAGGTATTTCTTCCCGGCGTTTTGCGTCGGGTTTTTTAATTACAACAAAAAAGTATTGTTTATATCTCTCATCTTTGCTTGAGAGATTTTTTATTTGTGGGCAGGGATAGATGCTATTTAGTCGCTGATTTCAATTATGCGTTCCATGATGACTTCAAATCATATAACGGAGGGAATCTTTATGCAGGAAAATCGTAAAAAATGGTTGCAAGGAACAGCGCTGCTGTTGGCTGTATTCTTGATGCTGAGTCTCGCAGGGTGTCAATTCGGGGGGAGTAAAAAGAACCCGTCAACCGGACAAGCTGAAACGAAAATTGTCACCGACTTAATGGGGAACCAAGTGAAAATAAAGGCCAATGTGGAAAAAATCGCTGTTGTACCGATTCCCTGGGCTACGATTGTTTATGCGGTAGACGGGACAGGCAAAAGAATCGCTGGCATGCATCCTTCGGCGATGAAGGCCTATCAGGGCAGCATCTTGAAAGCGATGGCACCGGAAATGGCTAATGCGAATTCGACGTTTGTAGATAACAATTTCAACGTCAATTACGAAGAAGTCGCCAAGCTGAAGCCCGATGTAGTGGTGATCTGGGATTATCAGCCGGAGATTGGCAAAAAGCTGGCAGAACTCGGCATTCCGTCTGTAGCGATCAAATATGGCACACTTGAGGATGTGCAGAAAGGCATCAAGCTAGTCGGTGAAATGATCAACCGGCCAGAGCAGGCCAATGCGTTAATTCAGTACCATCAGGATACCAACAGCTATCTCAAAGCAAAAGAGAGTGTGCTGGCAGGTAAGAACAAACCAAAAGTGTTGTATCTGCGGGATGAGCAGCTGCAAGTCGCCGCAGGTGACTCGGTAAACCGGATCATGATTGAAACGGCAGGCGGTGTAAATGTCTCTAATGAAGGCAGTGGTCAGTGGATGAAAGTAACCATGGAGCAGGTCATGGCGTGGAATCCTGACGTCATTGTACTTAGTAATTTCTCCAATATGCTGCCGGAGGATCTGTATGCGAATAAGTTTTCGGGACAGGATTGGAGCAATGTCGATGCCGTAAAGAATAAGCGGGTATACAAAGCGCCGATGGGAATTTACCGCTGGGATGCGCCCTGCGTGGAAACGCCTTTAATGATAAAGTGGCTTGGCAAAGTTCTTCAGCCGGAAATATTTGCGGATTATGACATGAGAACTGAGCTGAAAAGCTTTTACCAGACATTTTTTAACTATAAGCTTAGTGATGCTGAGCTTGATCAAATCCTTAACAGCAAGCGAAATCCGGATCTGAGAATCTAGTGATAAAGAACTTAAAGTCAAAGCAGCTGTTTTGATTGAAAGGGAGAGAGGGTAACGTGCTGAGTAAACAACAGAATTTGAAGATTATCTGGATCACCGTACTGGCGGTGCTGCTAGTTACTTTTTTTGTATCCCTTTTTGGCGGCCGCTATGTAATTTCGCCCTCTGAGGTTAGCGGCATACTGCTGGATGGAGTGCTCGGTGAAGCTGGGGACGGTATGGCATTTTCCGTTGTATGGAATCTCCGTCTGCCGCGAACCTTGTTAAATTGTTTTGTCGGAGCAGGGCTGGCAGTCGCCGGGGCGGCGTTTCAGGGGATTTTTAGAAATCCCCTGGTGAGCCCTGATGTACTGGGCGTTAGTTCGGGCGCTGCCTTTGGAGCGGCATTTGGTATCTTGCTCTCAGGCATTAATCATCTGGCAACAGTCATGGCCTTACTGTTTGGCATCGTAAGTGTGTTTATGACCTATACACTTTCCAAGCTGCGCGGTGAATCGTCTACCTTGTCGATGGTGCTGTCCGGCATGATTATTTCGGCGGTATTCAGTGCGCTGATTTCATTAATCAAGTACGTCGCCGATCCCTATGACAAGCTGCCGGCCATTACCTACTGGCTGATGGGCAGCTTTGCTTCTGCTTCCTACAGCAGCCTGCAATTGGCTGGCATTCCTATTTTCCTGGGGACCGTTGTGCTGCTCCTGCTAAGATGGCGGATCAACATACTTTCGCTGGGAGATGAAGATGCCTATTCTCTGGGAGTTAACCCAGTAAAAACCCGGCTGGTCATTATTATCGTGGCGACCCTGATTACCGCCTCTTGCGTGACGGTAACAGGTGTGATCGGATGGGTCGGTTTGGTTATACCCCATATCTGCCGGATGTTGATCGGGGTAGATCATATGAATTTGCTGCCTGTTTCTTGTGTGGTTGGTGCAGCGTTTATGATCATTGTTGATTTGGCAGCCCGGACGGTGACTGCGGCGGAAATTCCTATCGGCATATTGACCGCTTTGGTCGGGGCGCCATTTTTTGCCTTACTATTCAAGCGAGCGAAAGGTGACTGGCAATGACAGTGGAAGTGAAACATGGCTATTTTGGCTATACCAAAAGCAGTGAAATATTGCGGGATATCTCTTTTGTTCTCGGTGAGCAAGAGATTATGACTATACTCGGCCCCAACGGTATCGGTAAAACAACCCTGCTAAAGTGTATGACAGGGATTTTGCAATGGACCCGGGGAAAGACTTTGATAAATGGAACCCCGATAGGAACTTCGCGGGAGGCTCAAAAACAATATCCTATCGGATATGTGCCGCAGGCCCACAGTCTTTCTTTCCCCTATACCGTCAGAGAAGTAGTAACTATGGGCCGCGCTCGTCATATCGGAGTTTGTTCCGTACCCTCCAGGCGTGACAAGGAAATTGTGGAAAGGGCCATGGATCAGGTTGGCATAAGCGCTATCGGGGACAAGGCGTGCACGCAGTTAAGCGGTGGACAATTGCAGCTGGTCTTTATTGCGCGGGCCTTGGCTGGTGAACCTAAGGTACTGGTCCTTGATGAACCTGAATCTCATCTTGACTTTAAAAACCAGTTTATGATGCTGAAGCTTATTAAATCACTGGTAAGGGAACACGGCATATCCTGCATCATGAACACCCATTATCCGGAACATGCATTACGGCTGTCGGATACGACGCTGCTGCTTGGCAAGCATTCCTATCTGTTCGGAAAAACGCAGGAGATTATTAATGAACAGCGGGTTAGAGAGTATTTTGATATTGAGGCCAAGATTTTATCAGTTCCCCATAAGGCCGAGATGATTAAGGCGTTTGTCGTATTGGGAAGTTATGATGAAAAGTGAAAAAGGAATGTTGACAGTGATAAAAATGGATTGCTGTCAACATTCCGTCCCCTTGTATACCAAAAACAGCAACACCTAAAGTAAGCCTTTTGGCATACGTTAGGTGTTTTTTTAATGTTTGCAATAAACTGTATTTTGCGTTGATTTAGCAGGAATCAGTTATTTGATTAGCTAATAGATTTTAAATGTAGTATATAGTAATGATGGTGAAGCTTTATGTTAAAGAGGTCACTTATGAACGTAAGTAGACAAGGACAAATTGTATATGAAGATGTAAGGGCAAAGATTGAATTTTATATAATCTCACTTTGGCTGCTATTTTTGCTGCTTATTATCTTAACAATTGATATTCCATTCTCTTTAGATTCCAATAGTACTTTTATTGGGCTTAGCGAATTGGCAAAAAGAAATGTTATATCTTGCATTGCACTTGTTTTTTTAGTGTATGGAATGATTTTGGGTAGAAAGTATAAATATAAGTTTAAAGGCACAATGCAATTGCCAGTGAAGATAACGAATGTACAAAATATAAATGTTGAGCATTTAACATTTTTAACAACGTATATAATCCCTCTAATATGTTTCGATTTTACCAAAATACAGTATTGTATCGTGTTTGCAATCCTTTTGATCATTATTGGGTGTATATGTGTTAAAACTGATTTATTCTACGCTAATCCGACCCTGTCTTTGATGGGGTACTATATTTATAAGGTTGAGACAAATGATGTAAATATGCCGGATGCGATATTTATATCCCGAGATAAATTGTATAAGGACTGTCATGTTCAATACCTGCAACTAGACGAAAAAATATTTTATGTTGGGAGTGTTAGAAGCTGAATATAATTGAGCTTAAAGAACAACTAGAATATTTTTGTAATGATGACATTGGAATTATTGTGTATTTGGTTTTGAAGAATGGGGATCAAATATCGATAAAAATGGCGGATATTGATAGTGAGGAAGCCTTACCAAGTTTAAAAGAACATTTTATAGTTAGTATTAGAGAACGCATTGTTGATAAAGAAGAACTCCAAATAATGAATATTTCAGAAGCAGATGAAAGAAAAAATGTCGTATATCAATATGATTTAGATGAAACTCCCTTGGAACTAGCAGTGATAGCAACTTTATTAGAAAATGGTAATCAGCCAGTTTTTAATTTTGATAGAGATAGTATTAATGATATAAAAGCTTATATTGTTATACTTGGAAACAATCAAACGAAGTTGTTATTATATAAACAACACTACCCCATAAGCGTGATAAGAAGAGATGCCTATATGTTAAGAAAGGCAAAAGAAAGATTTGTTAGATTTAATGAAGAGTTAATTCGCTTAGATAACAACTTTCAGTTTTTTTCGTTTAATGGGATTCTATTTATCAAGGATTTGGATAAGCTAGAAAGGTTTTTTGGTTTTCATGATGTTATTAAAAAAGAAGCGTTGAATTCTATTGCCAGAATAGAACGGGCAAATATTCTCGAAGATACAGATGTATTAACGGAATCTCTAGAGAATATTACCTTCGCACGAAAGCTTACCAAGTTATCCGTGCATTCACCGGTTCTAACAGGCGATATTCCTGTGCAAACAGTTATCCAATTTACAAAAACAAATCCGGCTCTCACAGGCAAACTAAAATACAATCATGATGAAAGTAAAATAATCTTAGATACAAAGAAATCACAAAATCTATTTATTAAGCTTTTAAATGATGATTATCTTAAATCGGAGTTAACACAAATGTACTATGACAGTTTGGCTAAAGATCAAATACCTAATGGGGGAGACTAAAACTATTTGCAGTATATCTGATGAACCTGATAACCATTCCAGCGGAGTGTGATATCGAATGTCTGCTAAATCCGCTTTTCGGAGGCAACACACAGAATTTAGGCAATTGACTTGGAGGGGTAATTTTGGACGTAGTTTTTGAATCTAAAAAATTGCTATTCCGAAAAATTGTTAAGAGTGACTTTCAGAATCTATGCTCTGTTTTACAGGACCGGGAAGTGATGTACGCATGGGAGCACGCATTTACCGACGAAGAAGTAAATAGTTGGATTGATAAAAATTTAGAACGATACAGCAATGAGGGATATTCCTATTTTGCTGTCATAGAGAAACAGACAGATCACTTTATTGGTGTTATCGGACCATTGATCGAACAAACAGAAGATGGGGAACAGATTGGAATTGGCTATATTTTAAATAAGCAGTATTGGGGAAAAGGATACGCTGTAGAGGGCGCAAGGGCGTCGATAGATTATGCTTTTCAATATTTAAAAGCAGACAGGGTAATTGCTCACATCAGGCCTAGCAACTTGCCTTCCAGAAAAGTTGCGGAAAAGCTTGGCATGACAATCGAAGGCGAATACATAAAGCATTACAAAGGCAAGGAAATGTTACATTTAATTTATAGCCGTGGGAAATAAATAGATGCTTTTGATTACCCCAATTTAAATTTGATGTCGATACCCAGTGATCGGGGTTGTACATACGATTCAGTATACTTTAGCGTAGGTCTGGGGTCAGGCTTGAGTTATTTAGGCAATTGACTTTTCTACACGCTGTAATAAGTCAATTTTAGTATAAGTCAAGCCTGACCCCAGCTCCCCCCCAGGGATGTTGGACTAAGCTTATTTGATGGGCTGGTGCTTGATATGCTTGTAAAGTTGGTTAAGCCAACATTGTTTATGGAAAGAGAATATTATAATTTCTCGGAAGAATGGGCGAGAAATGGTGAAGAAATCATTCCATATTCGGCAAGGCTCTTAGAGGATAGCTATATAGTATGGCTTGAGAATATATATAAATTTGAAAACAAAGAGTCTTGCCCTGCTGATTTTGTTCCTGCACATACATACTTCTTAATCGCTGATGAAAAGATATTGGGAGCAATAAATATCAGACAGTGCTTAAATGAATATCTATATAATTTTGGTGGACATATTGGATATGGTATTAGACCCTCTGAAAGAAGAAAGGGCTATGCAACTTTAATGCTGTCATTGGCGCTTCCAATTGCAAATGGTTTGGGGATTCCTAATGCGCTGATAACCTGCGATAGATGTAATAAGGCATCTGCGAAAACAATAATAAATAATGGTGGTGTGTTGGAAAACGAAGTTGCGCAAAACGGTAAAATTATTCAGAGATATTGGATCAAATTATGAAAGATTACGGAGCTCGTCCTATCTTGCAACATTTTACCGCTCATAATATAAAAAAGCAGTCAGCATACTCAATAAGAGGTTGCTGACTGCTCTTTTAATGCTTAAAGTTTTACTCGTTTATTTCAGCCACTTCTCCGGCATGGAAGCGAGCTGCTGCAGATGATTCATAAATTGCGCTGTATGATAGCCATCTGCTACAGCATGATGAATTTGTAAACATACCGGCAATTGTAAGGTATTACCCTGTTCAAAGTACTTGCCGATGGTCACAATAGGCAGAAGAAACTGGTTGTCGTTAAATAGATTT
>JAEYSJ010000257.1 GCA_023434855.1 Bacillota bacterium
ACCCAGTACAATGCTGCGCCTGAGACTGGATGAAGCAACAAGATTATACCGCCAGGGCTACGCCGGTACAATTATTGTGAGCGGAGGACAAGGTGCTGACGAAGAAGTAACTGAAGCGGCCGCAATGCAAACTTACCTTGTCAACCAAGGCATCGCCGCCGAAAGAATTTTAATTGAAGACAATTCCTTCAATACCCATCAAAACCTTGTCAATTCCCAAACAATCATGCGTTCCCATGGTCTGGAACGGGCCATTATTGTTTCTAATGCTTCACACATGCGGCGGGCCTTAATAATGGCTCATAATCTTGGAATACAGGCCACTGGCTCATCTGCACCAATGGCCAGCAATACGTACCTCACCGCCAAACAGTACTTCCGCGAAGGGGCAGCAATGGTGTCGTTGTTATTCGGCAGATAAGGTGGGAACTATACTACCTTAACCACTCCTTTACCCAGAATACCTTCAATAGCGTCAATCGCCTGGGGGGATGGATCAAGCCAATACTTTTCCTCAGTTTTAATTATCCGGCGGTTATCCACCAGATGAAGAAACACTGTGGCCGACCCATGGTAATGAGCGAAAATCTCCTTTAGCCTGGCAAAAGTCTCTGCATTTTCCTGCTGTTTACGGATTTTTATTCGCACTTCCTGCCCTATTTTATCTAATAACTTAATATCTTCACCAATAATTTTTGCACTTTCTTCGCTAAGGTTTAACTTTCCTGCTGCCATTACCGGCATGTCTGGTATTAATATTCTATTAATTTTGTCAAAAACCCGGGGGAAAACTATTACTTCGACTTGTCCGGTAAAATCCTCAAGATTCACAAAACACATCATATCCCCACTTTTGGTAGTGATGCGCTTAGCACTGGTAATCATGCCAGCTACCTTTACCGGCTTGCCGTCAGTTGCGGCCGTTAACTGACTGATTGGCGTAAAACCTGCTAATTTTTCCCGATATTTATCCAACGGATGACCGGTTACGTAAAAACCGGTCATTTCTTTTTCGAAGGCCAATATTTGCTCCGGTGGCAATTCGGGAATATCAGGCAGCCTGATGTCATCAACTACATTAATAGCTTCTTCACCAAATAAGCCCAACTGTCCGTTAGCCTTGTCCCTTTGACGCCCGGCGGCCACATCCACTGCCTGATCCAAAATAGCCAGCAATTGTGCCCGCCGTGCGTCCAGCGAATCAAAAGCACCGCATTTAATCAGGCTTTCAATTACCCGTTTATTGACCAATCGCATATCTACCTGTGTACAAAAATCCACCAGTGAAGTAAATTTTCCCCCTTCATTGCGAACAGCCACTAAATTATGAATCGCATTTTCACCCACATTTTTTACCCCGGCCAAACCGAAACGGATAGCATCCCCGTCCACACTAAAACTGGCCTGACTGGCGTTGATATCAGGCGGCAATATCGCAATTCCCATACGGCGGCATTCCTCAATATAAAAACCTACCTTGTCATTTGCCCCCATAACGCTGGTCATTAAAGCAGCCATAAACTCTTTAGGAAAATGAGTTTTTAGAAAAGCCGTCTGATAAGCTACCAAGGCATAAGCAGCACTATGCGACTTGTTAAAGCCATAATCGGCAAAGTGGGCCATCAGGTCAAATATTTCGGCAGCCAGTTTACCATCAACACCGCGAGCCAATGCCCCCTGCAAAAAATTGTCCCGCTGTGCAGCAAGCACGTCATGCTTTTTTTTGCCCATGGCGCGACGCAGCGAGTCTGCCTGACCAAGGGTAAACCCGGCCAGAACGGAGGCAATCTGCATAACTTGTTCCTGGTATAAGATAACACCGAAAGTGTCTTTAAGGATAGGTTCAAGCAGTGGATGCAAAAATACGACTTTTTTCCGGCCATGCCGCCCTTCAATAAAATCAGTCACCATGCCACTGCCCAGCGGCCCGGGCCGGTAAAGGGCCACCAACGGGATCAAGTCGTCAAACCGCTCAGGTTTCAATTCCTTCACCAGGTTGGTCATGCCACTTGATTCCATTTGAAAAACGCCGGCAGTATCACCCTCGGACAATTTGGCACAAGTCTGCGGATCATCGAGGGGAATACTGTCAATATCGACAGTAACTCCCCTGTTATTTCTAATGAGTTCCAGTGCATCCCCGATAACAGTCAATGTCCTCAGACCCAGCAAATCCATTTTTAAGAGACCGATTTCCTCAACCCTGTCTTTGTCATATTGGGTGGTTAAAAACCCCTCCGCCGAGTTCTGTAAAGGTACGTAATGAGTCAGCGGCTCTTTGGCGATCACCAGTCCGGCGGCATGTGTCGATGCATGGCGGGGCAATCCTTCCACCGCCATAGCTAATTCAACCAGTTTATGCACTTCCTGCTCGGTTTCATAGGCTTTTTTCAGTTCGTGGTTTACTTCCAATGCCCGCCGCAAAGTTATCCCCAGTTCATTAGGAACCAGTTTTGCCACCCTGTCAACTTCGTTATAGGGCATATTCAACGCCCGCCCTACATCACGGATAGCAGCTCTGGCTGCCATGGTGCCGAAAGTGATTATCTGCGCCACCCGGTCAGTACCATAACGGTCAGCCACATATTCGATAATTTTACCACGCCGTTCATAACAAAAATCTATGTCAATATCCGGCATAGTAACCCTTTCGGGATTTAAAAACCTTTCAAACAATAAACCGTATTTTAACGGATCAATATTAGTGATACCCAAGAGATATGAGACTAGACTGCCTGCTGCTGAACCTCGGCCCGGCCCCACCGGAATGCCTTCCTGCCGGGCGTAATTGATAAAATCCCATACTATTAAAAAATAGCTGGAAAAACCCATTGTTTGAATTACCGAAAGTTCATAATCCAGTCTTCCCTTAAGTTCTGTCGTAACAGGCTCATACCGCTCCGACAGCCGTTCTTCACATAGCCGGCGTAAATAATCATCAGCGCTCACCTGTTCAGGCACCGGAAATTCCGGCAGATGAAAGTTGTCAAAATCAAAGGTCACATTGCACCGTTCAGCAATACGGCAGGTATTGGTCAGCGCCTCTGCCTGCGAGGGGAATAATGCAGCCATTTCGGCCCCGCTTTTAAGATAGAATTCCTGGGTGGGAAACTTTAATCGCCCGGTGTCATCAACTGTTTTCCCCATCTGAATACATAACAGCACGTCATGACATTCGGCATCAGCTCTGTCAATATAATGGAGATCATTAGTGGCAACAAGCCCGACCCCAAGCTTTCCGGCCAATTCTATCAGGAGAGTGTTGACCTTTTTTTGTTCAGGCATGCCATGGTCCTGAATTTCCAGAAAGAAATTATCCGGACCGAAAATATCGCGGTATTCCCTGGTCAAAGCCTCCGCCCGTTCTAAATCTCCCTTAAGCAGTAAAGACGGTATTTCGCCGGCAATACAGGCACTGAGACAAATGAGTCCGTTGCTATACTTTTTTAAGAGTTCCCTGTCCACCCGGGGCTTATAATAAAATCCTTCGGTATATCCCTTTGATACAAGTTCCACTAAGTTACGATAACCATCATTGTTTTCCGCCAACAGGACAAGATGATAGTAGGATTCCCCTTCCACCGCGCTTTTTTCCAGCCGCGACCGTGGAGCTACATACACTTCGCAGCCAATTAAAGGCTTAACGCCGCATTTTTTTGCCTGCTTATAAAAATCGATCGCACCATACATCGTTCCATGGTCAGTAATCGCAACCGCCGTCATGCCAAGTTCTTTAACCCGTTTCACTAGGACTTCGATACGGCTGGCACCATCCAGCAGGCTGTATTCTGTATGGCAATGGAGGTGAACAAATTCTACATGACTACCATTGTCGTGTCCGTCAATCATAATCTATTGTATCCTTTCATATGTATACATATATTCAGTCTTGTGCAATAAAGTTATTCAGTATGTTGTTGTGTTTACGCCGTCGACTTTACTCTATGTAGAACGAATTAAAGTTTTTACATTGCAATCGGCAGCAAAGGGGGGACGGAACTCTAGCACTTGCGACAGATGGCAGCGAAATTCCGCCTCCCCTTTGCTGCCAGACCAGCTAGACTGTGTTTAATTCTTTAGTGCCTTCCATATAACCAATGCTTCGTTGACAATATCCCTCAGCATTTTCACATATAACGCCCTTTATAGACATTATAATACACTTATTCCTTGTCAAGGAATATTTTATTTGCGTTTTTCCACTTAAAAATAGATAAAATGAGAGCATACTCAGCAATTACAGCTTTGCATGCTCTTTTTTTCAACATAATAATTATGACCAGTTTAACCAAACATAGTTGGTAAGAGACCTTTTTTCAACATAACATAAGAAATAGATCTATCATAATGAAAGATTGGGATTCGCCTTATTATCATACTGTTATTAAATATTGCAAAACCCGGTCGAAGTGAAAAACCGCCGTCATAACCTGTTTCATGTGCAATTTTTAAGGTCTCAGAAGTGTAGCTGCCACAAGGATATGCAATGAAATTAATTGACTTTCCTACTATTTGTTCTAAATAATACTTAGATTTATTAAGTTCCAATTTTATGTCTTTTGCGTTCAGTTCGGCAAGTGACCGATGTGATACGGTATGTGATCCAAAATCCATCCCGGCAGCTTGCATTTCACGAATTTGGCTGATAGTTAATCGATCATTTTGCCCCACCATGCCTGTAATTACAAAAAAACTAGCTTTCATAGAATATTTTTGCAGAATAGGAAAAGCGTTCGTATAGTTGTCTAAATAACTATCATCAAATGTAAGCAATATTGGTTTTTCGGGAAGTTGTTCAGTAAGTTTTTTTTGCAAGTGCTGCCTAATTTGTTCAAGAGATACAGTAGTATATCCTTCTTGACTTAAGGTTTCCATATCGTGTTCAAAACGGTTCGAAGTTATTGTTAACGCGTCACTTTCAGGGCCAACTCTGTGATAGAGCAAAACGGGTATACTGTTAATGAGATCATCGATTCGTTTGTAATCTGAAATAAAAAATGAGCCGGATACAGCCGCAATTGCCCCGATACAGCCTGTCAAAAACTGGCGCCTTGTAATCACAGTAACACTCCTTGTTAAAAATAAATACCTAATCCAATCAATACAAATAACTATTTAAATAATTATACGTTTCTAAAAATCACTATATGTATAATTATTTTCCCTGTTTAACAACTGTGCAGGCCCTTATAAAAAAATTCCTTGTATTACTATACGCTTTTTCTTACTACCCGTCAATCAGGGAAAAATCATAAGAAAATAAGAAAAACGTTCCGTTTTCGAACAGTAAAGAATTTAAGTTACTTTTCGGCTAAACTGCAGATAATCGGCTGTTTGTAGTCGCCCCGAAAAGTTATAAATTCTGATACAATAAGAAAAACATCTTGCGAAATTCACCATAATTTGCAGGTATTCGTCTACTGGCATTGAATTTATATGAAATTAGATTTAAATATTAATAATAAGAAAAAAATGTAAGAGGTGTCCTTCATTGCACAAAACGCACAATAAATATCATATAGGTATTTTGCAGCTTACGCAAAATCTGGACGATGCTGTCCATGGTTTTAAGCAGGGACTGGCCGATCTCGGTATAACTGCCCATTTTAATTATGTGAACGCTGACGGAAATTTGGCTAAACTTCCCCTGCTGGCGACTACCCTGCTTGAACGCGGCGTGGATCTTATATTTGCCTGCTCCACGCCGGCCGCTAAAGCAGCTGTGGAACTTGATGGCGATATTCCGGTAGTGTTTACTCCGGTGTTTGACCCAGTAGGGGTAAAACTTGTGGCCAGCCTGGAACATCCCGGTGGTAAAGCAACAGGTGTGGCAGGAATGGTTAAAGCCGCCGATAAAATAGCTTTTATTCAACGGCTGCTACCGAAAGCGAAAACAATTGGCGTACTTTATCACTCCTCCGACGGCAACTCCTTGCTGGAGATGGAACATTTTCGTCTCGCAGCCAAAAATATTTTTAACCTGGTAGAACTGCCAATTCACCAGCCTACAGATATTTCAATCCTGCCTGATATACTGGCACCTGATTTAGATGTACTTTTTTTGCCAATAGGCCGGATTATTGAGGAAAACTTTGCTTCAATCGTCTACTATACTGATGAAATTAATTTACCTGTTATTACTTCTCATGCCCCTAACATGCCGGCCGGTGCGCTGGGAGGGCTGGTGGCCAATCACCGCCTGCTTGGCATAGACTGCGCGGCTAAAGCTGCGCAAATACTAAATGGCGCAGTTCCCGGGACGATACCTGTAGGTATTGTGGACAACCCGGAAATCCAGCTTAATATGTTTGCAGCCCGGAATTTAGGGATTAAGATTCCGGTAGATTTGCTGACAGAAGCTAAGGAAGTTTTTGACTAGGAGGATAAAATGCTGTTAACACGAAATTCAGTTGAACTACTGGCGCCGGTTGGAACATGGGAAGTACTGGAAGCTGTTGTCGAAGCCGGTGCGGATGCCGTATATCTGGGTGGTAAACGATTTAATATGCGCATGTTCCGAACAGATGCCAACTTCAATGATGACATGCTCAAAAGAGCAGTTGAATATACACACAGGCACAATGTGAAGCTATATATTACTGTCAATAATCTTATTAGTGACCGGGAAATTGAAAACATGCGGTCCTATCTGGCATTTTTAAACGAAATACAGCCTGATTCACTGATTATACAGGATCTTGCCATGCTGGAACTGACCCGGGAAATGAATATCACCGTGCCGCTGCATGCCTCAGTAATGATGAATACCCATAACGAACATGCTATTCGCGTCTTGCAGGAATATGGCATTACCAGGGTAGTGGTCAATCGGGAGTTGTCCCTTAGCCAGCTTACACTGCTTAAAGAACGTACCGGCATAGAGCTGGAATATTTTATTCATGGCGACATGTGTATTGCCCACAGCGGCCAATGTATCCATTCAGGTGTATTGTTCGGACAAAGTTCCAACAGGGGACGCTGCCTAAAACCTTGCCGCTGGCCTTATCAGTTAATTGATGAAAAAACAGGATCAACGCTTAATGATAACCATCCCGGCCCATTTAAAATGGCGCTTAAAGATATGTGCATGTATAAAAACCTGCCAGAACTTATTCAAGCAGGAGTTTGTTCGTTCAAAATTGAGGGACGAATGCGTACTGCCGATTTCGTTAAAAAAATTGTCAGTGTCTATCGCCGGGCAATTGACCGGTATATTGCTGACCCGACAGGCTACACGCCTGACCATGCCGACTGGCAGGACCTCTATGAAAGCCGCGCCCGGGATTTTTCCACCTGTTATGCCTTAGGCACCCCTGGTCCTGTAGCTATCGGTTATACCGGCGAGCGGGAACCCCGTTTTTTTAGTCAGGCAGTAAGAGAACCTGCTATGAAAATGACTGCTGCCATGCCTGACAGGCAAACTGAAAGCCAAACTGATATCCCGGTCAAACAGCAGGCTGCCCTGGCGGTGCGGGTAGCGGATATGACTGCATTTACCGCCGCTTGTCATAACGGCGCCGACATATTATATGTCGGTGGAGAAGCTTTTTTGCCCTATAAGCCGTGGACGCTGGATGCCATTGCCACTGCTCTGGACGCAGCGGCGAAATATGATGCTAAGGTTGTAGTCACTACGCCCCGCGTAACTATGGAACGGGAATGCGGCGAACTGGAGCAGTTATTCACCAGCCTGGATAAATTAAAACCTTATGGTTTGATGGTCAGCAATATTGGTGCGTTGCGGCTGGCCACCCAGTGCAGTTCATTACCGGTACAGGCCGATTTTTCCTTCAATGTCTTTAACCACTTAACTGCCAGTTTGCTGAAAAAGCATGGCGCAGTTCAGGCTGCAGTTTCTCCTGAAGTCACTTTGGAGCAACTTTTTATGTTAACAAACGAAAGCAAGTTGCCCTTGGAACTAATTGTTCACGGATCATTGGAAGCAATGGTCATGGACCACTGCCTGCCTGCCGCCGCTTTACAGCAACATAGTCATATATGCCACGGCTTTTGCCATAATCGCCATTTTGCTCTACTGGATGCGGCCGGTGAACGCCATCCTATCAGAACAGATCAGTACTGCCGCAACCATGTATTATTTGCCAAAGACCTGTGTCTGCTGCCGTATCTGGGACTACTTCGCGGAAGTATAGCCTGCTATCGGATTGAAGGTCAGCATTATACCCCTGAACATGTCGGTCTGGTTACCGGCATATACCGCCATGTGTTGGATAGGCTTGCGGAAGGCCAAGAATTCTCCTTTGATACCGGGCTCATAGATAAAATTGCAGCAGCCAGCCCACGAAAACTTGGTATTGGGGTATATAGGCACAGAGTATCACGATAGTATGTTTCTATTCATGTTAAGGTGGGAACTGCTTATAAACCGCCATCTGCGGCGCCGTACAGGTTATTGTCACAAAACATTGCAACCAGAACGTGCGACTGCGGTCCTCACTAGACAGAACGTCGTCGCGCCCGGTTTGATTAATGTCTACTTTGTGGTATCTAAATCGTTGGTTGCACTAAGCTAGATCTATGAAACGGAAGCATCTGACGATTTCTAAGCAGTTCGAGGCATTAGATAATCTTATTAGTTACCGATAGTTTATAATGAGGTGATTGTATTGAATAATTACATCGGACCAGATGAAGTCTTACGCAAAAAAAAGGAATATTTAATTCCTTGTGTTTATCATTTTTACAGTAAGCCTATGCAGTTAGTAAAAGGTGAACTGCAATATTTATATGATAACACCGGCAAGAAATATCTTGATTGCTTTGCCGGCGTGTCGGTGGTTAACTGCGGACACTGTCATCCGGATATAACCAGGGCTATTTGTGATCAGGTAAACACCTTGCAACATACCACTACTATCTATTTAACGCAAAATATTGTTAACCTGGCGGAACGGTTGGCGGAAATTACACCAGGCCGCCTGCAAAAATCATTTTTCTGTGCCAGCGGCAGCGAGGCTAATGAAGGAGCGGCCTTGCTGGCATCCATCTATTCAGGCAAACATGAGTTTATCAGTTTACGTCAGGGACTGCATGGACGCACAAAACTGGGCATGAGCCTCACCGGCCTGAGCATGTGGCGTACCGATACCTCACCGGTAGGCGGCATCAGCTTTGCCCCCAACGCCTACTGCTATCGCTGTCCGTTTAATAAACAATATCCTGAATGTGACCTGGCCTGCGCCAATGAAATCGAAACAATTATTAAAACCACTACTTCAGGCCAAATCGCTGCCATGTTCGCCGAACCCATTCAAGGCAACGGCGGAATTATAACCCCCCCGCCTGGCTATTTTAAGCGGGTCAAAGAAATCCTGGATGCTTATGAAATTCTCTTGATTGTGGATGAAGTGCAGACCGGTTTTGGACGTACCGGAAAAATGTTTGCCATTGAACATTATGGCGTTGAGCCTGCTATCATGACCATAGCTAAAGCTTTAGCAAACGGCACACCGGTAGGAGCCTTTATTACAGATGAGGAAATTGCCGCAAAATACACCCGCCCCGGCGCTTCTACTCTGGGCGGCAACCCGGTAACCGCTGCCGCCAGCTTAGCAACCCTTGATGTTATTATAAAAAATGGTTTGCCGGCTAGGGCGGCCGAACTAGGGACCTATTTAAAACATGGTCTGATGGCTTTACAAATGAAGCACCCCATTATTGGCGATGTGCGCGGCCTAGGACTGATGATCGGCGCTGAACTGGTATATTCGGATAAATCGCCGGCCATTCAGGAACTTGATATTGTCCTCGAAAAAATGAAAGACCGGGGGTTCTTATTGGGTAAAAACGGCCCCCATCGCAATGTCCTGGCCTTCCAACCTCCATTGGTTATCACACAGGGTGATATTGACGATCTGCTTGATAACCTGGATGATGTGCTGGACGAAATATAAGGTGAATACAAATAAAGTAACAGTTTGCACTTTCCGGAATTATAGATTCCGATATAGAAATAGAGGATGCAAAGGTCATTTTCGACCTTTGCATCCTCTATTTCTGTAATTATTTCCCAGGTAATTTTTTTACTCGGCCCCAGATTATCGGCTCGTCTAAACAATATTCGCAGCCAGCAAAACATTATCCCCGCATCGCCCTGACTGAACGGACAACTTTGCGGGTTCGCGCATCTTTTTTCCCATCCGCGATTAACCGAATATAAGGATTATGCCGTCCATAATTTTCCTCTGTAATTCGCCTGGAATGAGCCATAAAAATTACAATAGCAGTTAACGCCCACGTCATGGCGAAGATGCGACCGGTGCTGGAAGACAGAAATTCAGGCAAAACCAGTGAAAACAAGGATAGCAGTACCGTAAGTAGTATTAAGCTAATCAAAGAACCAAACTTACTTATCCTCTCACCAAATAGATGTCTCATTAGCACTCCCCCTAATTATCACTTTATTATTACCAACTTACAGGTAGACAGGCTAAATGACCGTAAATTTAATATATTCTATGCTGTATTTAAAATATTAATTCCAATAAGAAATTACTTAATCAGAAGATTTATTCTATGTATACAAAATATACAAATGAGTTGAACTTTTATTGGCAATCGGCAGAAAGGGTGGACGGGACTCTAGCACTTGCGCTAGATGGCAGCGAAATCCCGTCCACCCTTTCTGCCAGACCAGCTAGCCTGGGTTCAATATCATTACATACAAACTGTTTACTTGCTTTTCTGCGTAGTTCTCAGAAATTCCCGCACCAAACCATAGTACTCTGCCTTGCGGTCAAAAATTGCCATGGCATGCCCCTCTCCGGGAAAAGTGTGTATTTCCCGGTAGCCTTTAGTAGCAGCGTAAAGCTCGCTGCACATCTCTACAGGAACCAGTGGGTCAGCTTCACCGTGCATATAAAGAATCGGGGTAGTCACGTTGGCTACAGCCTGAATGGGGACCACTTCACCATAAAAAAAGCGTGATTTTAGATAAGCGATAGCACTTGAGTATTTTAGCAGGCTGTAAATTACCAGTGGATCGCGCGAACTCACCTTATCTTCAATCTGCTGCAACAGAAGCTCTTCAAGATCTGCATAGGAACTATCGGCAACATAAAATTTCACCCTTTTGGTAGTTTCATTAAGTTCAGAATGCAATAGCGCTGTAGCAGCACCCATTGATACTCCATGCACCCCCACCGCACCATTGGGATGCTGTTTTTCCACCCAGTCGATCCATTGATCAAGATCATATTTTTCATAATATCCCCAGGTTACAGAAGAACCACCGCTTTCACCGTGAGCACGTGAGTCATAAATGAGCACATTATAACCAGCCCCTAAATATATATCAGCATACCATAAACCCATCAACCGGCTGGCACTAATACCATGAACGAAAATTACCGTTTTATCAGTTTCCCGGGGATTAGCCAAGTATGTTCCTTTTAAAATATAGCCGAAGCGTGAATTAATACTGATATCCTGCCAATGATTGATCTTTTTATCTCTGTCCAATTGGATTTGTAATTCTTTAAACCGTTCAGGGATGATGCGTGTATTCAAAACACAAAATTCGTTATAAAAAACTGCGCCAACAAATAAGCCGGCAATATTTATAATGGTTAGCAATATGATCACCAGGACAAGCAATGTCCGTTTATGAATCTTACGTTTATGGGCCTTATGTTCCTTGTCCTCGTACATAATATAAACCTCCCTTACCCTATTATAACCATTCATTGCGCCGAATAAGAAGAATTGTTTATATCCAGAACCGTAAAGGAATTTTCGGCTAAACTCCAGCTAAATCGCTTGTAGAGTTTGTTTTAAAAAACATAACTTTCCTTAAAATTCTTTAAAGCTGTTACAAAATACCCGGATCATCGCAGAGTGTTTTTATGTGGAATGTCTCACGTAGTTTGCACGGCGCCGCAGATGGGCGTTTATAAGCAGGCTCAAAATAAAAAAAGCATAATAACCCTTCAAAGGTTATATGCTTTACTTACTGTCCTTTGGTTTAAACCTATCCTAGAAACTCTCGTCAAATTTAACGTAGGTTGGTACAGTATATGCTGATAGTTGTTTGCTTATTTCTGCTTTGGACGGAACATAAAGTAACATACATTCTGAAATACGCTGAACGTCACCACCGGTAATATAGCATACCCCATTTAAAAAATCGCTAATGTTTTGTTGAGTGCCGTCATCTACGGCTTCAAGGTTGACAAGAATAGCCTCATCAGCCTTTAAATGGTCAGCGCATGACAAGACATCCTCATATTTACGCGGCGAGGCAATAAACATTTTAAGTTCGGCACGTTTGTGCAACTGCAAATGTGTTGCAGCCCTACGATTTGGCGCCACTATAGGTTCTTCCGCCGACGACGCGCTTACCTCTGGCGGCATTAAGAAATTTGTCAGCTTATCAATAAGGTTCAGTGCCATTATCTTCGCCTCCCCGACATAAGTATAATTGCTCACCATATTTTGGTAACTGTTCGACACGCTCTCTTATTTCTCCTGCAAGAGCATTAAATTTTTTAAAATTTTTTAGCCAGGGTCGCGAAAAACCTATGAAACAGGCTAATTCTCCTCACATTTGACGCAATAAACACCGCTGGTCAATACCTGCTGGTCACGGCTGGCATCCCGGTATACGGTAACTCCTTTACAGCCTGAAGAGAAGGCTTGAAAAAAAATTTTAGCCACATCATCAGTTGTAGCGCTATTCGGCATATTCACCGTTTTAGAAACGCCATTATCAGTGTGTCGCTGGGCGGCCGCCAAATGGCATACATGCCAGAAAGGCTCTATTTCGTGAGCCGTAGCCAGTACCTGCTTAACATGTTCAGACAATTCTGTCTCAGCTACCCTGCCGGTGCCGCTTATCACTGCCATTACCTTCTCCGAAAGGAGCTTACGCTCTTTAAGATATGCCATAGCAACACTGTTATTGCTTATTAATTGCCGTCCGTCCAACACCCGCCTGGTCAAAGACAAAGCAAATAACGGTTCAATGCCGCTGGAACAGTTGGCAATTATGCTGATGCTCCCTGTTGGCGCTATAGTGGTGACAGTTGCATTACGCAACATATCATATCCTTGCTGATAAAAAACACTGCCGGAAAAGGCCGGAAAAATCCCCCGCTGAACTGCCAGTTCCCGGGACATCAATCTGGCTTCTGCTGAGATAAACTGCATAATACTTGCAGTCAAGTCGACAGCAGTTTGACTGGCGTAAGGTATATCCAACAAAATAAATACTTCTGCCAAACCCATGATGCCCAATCCGATTTTTCGTGTCCTCCTGGTAGTATCCGCAACAATAGGCAGGGGATAAATATTAACATCCACCACATCATCTAAAAAGCGTACTGCTGTTCTTACAGTGCGCCGTAATTTTTCGTAATCAATATGTAGGTTAGCCCCTTCAAACATCAACATTCTGACCAAATTAACAGATCCTAATGTACATGATTCATATGGCAGCAG
>JAEYSJ010000024.1 GCA_023434855.1 Bacillota bacterium
GGATCAAACAGCCTATTGACTGGTTGATCAGACAATCGAACCTTGTCGCGGCAGAAAATTACGAAATGGTTGGCTCTGAAAAGTCGCCACAAAAAATGCCTTATGAATTAGGCATTCTTTGCGACACCTTCGTCCAGATGAGCCGTAAAATTGCCAATACAGTCAACCTGCTTAAAGATAATAAAGCTAAACTGGCAAGCAAGGTTGTTGAGATACAGGACATCAATGCAACACTGGAAGAAGAAATTGACGAGCGGCAGGCAGCGCAGGATTCACTGCAGGAAACCCATGATGCCCTCCTGCTCAGTGAGTCCCGCTACCGGGGGTTGTTTGATCACATACAGGCTAGCTTTACTTTGCAAAAGGTTATCGTTAATGAAAATGGTCAGCCGATCGAACTTGAGTATGTTGAGGTTAACCCGGCTTTCAGAAAAATGGTTTGTAACATGTCCTGCAATATCATCGGCAAACGTTTTAAAGATGTCTACCCAAGTATTAAACAGCAACCGTTCAATTGGATTCAGGAACTGGGGGAGGTTGCCTTGACAGGTCAGCCAAAAACTTTCGATACCTACTTTGGCGTTAGCCGCAGATGGTATCATTTTTCCGCCTATAGCCCGGAGCAGGGATTTGTCGCTCTAATTTCTACCGACATTACTGAACGTAAACAATATGAAAATCAATTAAAATTCTTAAATTCCGAACTAGAGGCAAGGATGCAGGAATTACAGGATGTCAACGCCACCCTGGAAGAAGAAATTATGGAACGCCAGGCAGCGCAGGAAGCTTTAATTGCCAGCCGGGACTCACTTCTTGTCAGTGAGGCTCATTTGAAACGTCATACGACAGAACTTGTTGAAACTAATAAAGAGCTTAAATCTTTTGTCAATATAGTGGCCCATGATTTTCGGGCGCCGATGGTTAATCTTAAGGGTTTCTCCAATGAATTGACGTATGCTTTGACTGATGTAAAACAAATTGTTCAGGAAGCGCTTGTACATCTTCCTGAACAATCACAGGGGAAAGCCGAGGAGTTAATCGAAAGGGACATACCGGACGCCCTGCAGTTTATTCACTCCTCGGTTGACAGGTTGGACAGAATGGTTGCCACCCTCTTAAAACTGGCACGGGAAGGCAGGCGGGAAATGATCTACAAACAAGTAGATTGTAAAGAGCTTGTTAACATTATTCTGCGGACCTTTGATCATCAGATCGCGCAAAAAGGCATTCAAATAACTGTGGGACCCTTGCCGACAATTGAAACCGACCATTTGGCCATGGAACAAATCATCAGCAATCTCCTGGATAACGCCATAAAATACCTTGAGCCCGGCCGCCCCGGAAAAATCAGCTTATCCTGCGCTGACAACGGCGATGAATATCAATTCAAGGTAGAAGATAACGGACGCGGCATTTGCATTCAGGATCAGGAGAAAGTTTTCGAGATTTTCCGGCGGGTGGGAAATCAGGACGTTCCCGGCGAGGGGATGGGCCTGGCTTATGTCCGGACACTGGTCCGGCAACTGGGCGGTAAAGTATGGTGCGAATCTGAACAAAGTGTTGGAGCAGCAATCTTTTTTGCTATACCTAAAAAACCTTTCTAATTTGAAAACCTTCCTGCTGTCACCGGTTGTCCTTGATCAATTCAAACCACGCTTTATGATAGCGTTTCATCCGTTCCAAATCCTTATCTTGAAGATTCTTAATCCGGGTAATGTTCATATTGTCTTTTAGATCAGCCAGTTTAACACTGACCGCCAGACTATTATGCCGGACTTTTTCGATATATTGCTCATAAGAATCTTCATCCCGGTGTGTTAGAACATCGACCGCCAACAATACTTCCTGCGAAAAGCCTTCTTTCGCCAGATCCTCCAAAGTCCAATCAGTATCTTCCACAACGTCATGCAGTACTGCCACCGTCATCTCACTTGGTGTCTGTGTTGTAAGCATAACCCTAAACGGATGTAAAATGTACGGCATTCCCATATGGTCGGTTTGCCCCTGATGGGCCTGTGACGCAATTAAGATTGCTCTTTCCAGTGTCGCCAATTGTATCAACTCTCCTTAATCCGTTAAAAATGAATTTTATTTATTTTCTATGTTAATAACAATGTCTCCTGCCTGCATAAGCTTTTCTTCTATCCGCTGTGCTAATTTAAACTTGATGGCTTCCCCCGCCTGCATAAAATAATTTTGCACCATTAATTCATGAATTTCTTCCTCCGTCCGTCCTACCGTATGAGCAATTATTTTCTCGCACTCCAACCGGATTACTCTCATAAGCTTAAGCATTTCAACAAAATCGTATTCTCGCATGATACCGCCTAAACTGACTTCAAGCGGGTCCTCAAATTGAAATACTGCATTCGGTGCACAAGTCCTCATTTGGCCAACACAAAAAAGCGGTAGAGCATTATTTGAGACCATCCCCATATTATGGGTAACAATCTGTATTCCCACGATCCCTGTGAGAAAATTATACGCACTGAATGCAGCCCGCGGGTCACCGTTTGTACTGGACAGAAGAATAACCAGCTTTCGCCTCTTCACATTAACCATTTCGTTCACAACGTGCATTAACTGATTGGCATTTGACTGAGTAATTGGTACGTTAAAATTGATAAAAACCGCTGCTTCGTCTCTTCTCTCTCGCTTTATCTTACTATTCATCCTTTTTCCCCTCCCTCGGCTCTTCTTTTATAAAAATCACCTCATTCCCGAAATCAATAAATTTTTCAAAAACATCATGTGCAAGTCCGCAAACTACGGCCTCCTCAGCGGTCAGTGGTGTGACCTTTTTCATAGCCCTTTCAACCTGCTCAATGCTCCATCCAGTGGCCTTTTTTAAAATTGCCGCATATTGCTTTCTTTCATTTAAGAGATCATTATACAACATCATAAATTCCTTCTCTTTTACAACTACCCGATTATTCGTTTTTCGGAAAACATCATGGAGAAAAAAATAGGCATAAGGCGTAATTAGACGGATATTGCCGGCACAATAAAGTGCAACAGCGGATGACTCCACTGCGCCGATATTCCAAGTCACAATCTCTAAATCTCTAAACCCGGTCAAAAAATTATATCCAGTCACCGCAGACTGAATATCGCCTCCTTGACTATGAATTAATATTACAAATTTTTTAAATCCTTGGCGCTGCTTCTCGCTAACAATCTCCATCAACATCTCCATAGATTGACGGTTTATCCCCGCCAGAAGGCAAATGTATATTTCCGCCTGTTCAAACTTGGCCGCTGTCTCATTTTGCTCTTCGTCCACATTTAAAATCTCCTTTTGTTCAATTCACCCAAAGAGATAATGAGCATCTATATTGTTACACTTGCTTGGTTACGTTCTTCTATATTTTTACAGTCTTTAATTGTGACTATATTACATAATTAATATCATAATATTCAATTTTCTGGCTTTTCGTCACTATCACAGACAGTAAAAAAGGTCCCTGTTGTTGAATGCCTATCTACAACGGGATCTAAGAAAAAAAGGGGCTGGTTGAAACTAAAGTTTCAACCAGCCCCTTTGGCGCAGCGCTTTATTACGATCTATTTTCAATTTTCCGGACAGACCTGCCGATCCTTCTTTGCACACCTGCTAATAGATCGTTAACGTTCATTGCGCTTCGTTACTATCCCTAGCCAACGTTATAGCCACATCCAGCTTAACAAAGAGCCTTCCGGGATAGTTTAGACAGAGGATTGTCCGAGACCTTCTCCTGGGATTATTACGTATGGCATTCAAGCTTTTCGAACAATCCCTTATCTTGATTTTAGTATAACATAAATTATCAAAAAATACAATAGATAGTAATTATCTTATAATATTATTTCCGCAGCCGTAACCTGAGATACCCATATTACATGTTATCTAATATTTCTTTAGCCTCAAGATTGCCTAACGAAGAGGCCTTCTGATAATCTGTTTGCGCGTTTGCCGGGTTTCCTGTATATTCGTAAGCTGTAGCTCTGGCAAAATAAGCTTTGTCAAAGTCCGGTTTTATTTGAATAACTTTATCAAAATCATTTTTTGCTGCAGTATAGTCATCTTTTTGCATATAGGCGATACCCCTTAGATAATACGCGCCGGCCGCCTCCGGATTTAATTCAGTTACATTCGTAAAATCAGCAATTGCAGGCTCTAAATCTCCTTTATTTAAAAATAAAATTCCCCTATATAGTAAGAAAGCAGCATCTTGCTGGTTTAATTCAACTGCTTTATTAAAACTGATAAGCGCCTGAGTTTCATTTTTTTCCTTATAATAGATAATACCTTGGTTGAAGTGCGCGTTGGCATTGTTGGGATTAAGCTGAATACATTGATGAAAATCAGCTAATGCTTGTAAATCCATGTTTTTTTCAAGGTAAGCTAAACCCCGGTTGTAATAGGCGGTTTCATATTGAGGACTTAACTTTAATAATTCAGTGTATTTTTCAATTGCAAGATCATCCTGATTATTTATATCATACGCTTTTGCCAAATTATATAAAGCATCTGTTTGATCAGGCGCGGCAATTACTACTGCGGAAAAATCCTGTATCGCCTTATCTAATTGATTAGACCGCGCAAATTCAAGGCCACGGTTATAAATAGCATCTAAATAATCAGGTTTTATTTCGATAGCTTTACTATAATCCGCTATTGCCTTATCTTGCTCCTTATTTTCACTGTATGCATTTGCACGGTTATAGTAAGCTTCGGCATAATTAGGCTTATAACTTATTGCCTGCGATAACAGTTCGATACGCTCAATTATATTTTTAGTACTTTGGCTTTTCTCGAAGTACTTTCTGGCCTTTTCTTCACTACTTGTACCAAAATCTCCAATAAAATAAACTAAAAAAATGCTCATTAATAAAAATCCGGTCACTATAATTTTAGGTTCTCTATAGTTAATATTCAATATTCTCACCTGATCTCCATTCCGGCATTCTCCCGTTTATCTTCCCAGGGACTTTCATCTTTAGAAATAAGCTGTATACCTGAAGTCAAATCGGATTTACCTGCTGGTAACGAAATTATATTAGCTACTGCGGAGCCGGTCGGTAGTTTCCTGTATGAAACAACTTTTGACTTGTCAGCTGAAGATATTATATTTTGCTGGTATTTTTTCAGTACTTCCCGTCCACGATTTCTACGCGCGTTATCTGAAGAATATTTCTTATTTGCCGGAGTGCTTGCTTTTGAATTACCGGCATTAGTCTTATGGTGAGTATGGTATGAGCTATTTGGATAATCCCAGGCAGTGATATAACTGTAATATCCGCTATTGTTCTCTATATGGCCTGTATGTGCGATACTGGGTATTTGTTTTCCATAAAACAATATGGTACATGTAAGCAGTAGTATGATAACAAATCTCTTCATACTTAATCTCCTTAAAAATATTGGATAATATTTCTCAATTTTTTAAATCCACTTTACACTGTTATTATACTTTATATTGATCAGAAAATTCTATAGTATTATCTCGCCGCAAGCATCTATTTTTAAAAAAATTATAAATTCTCCTGGCAGTATTATTTTAATAAATTTACATCACTTCTCACATCAACGTTGATAAACATTTTTCTAAGAAAATCATTTTATTAATATAAATATTGTAAATTCAAAAAGGATTTTAACGAAAAATGTCTAAAATCTTTTTATACATATTTATAGGCAAACTTATCGAAAGATAAGGACGCAAAGCCATGGGTCTACGAATCCAAACGGGTTTACGACTGCCAGGTTGCTACAGATTTTTTGTTAGCACTTGGCATTTTTAGTTTTTTTTAAGTATTCTCATTTTTTGAAGCATATGAAAAGCCGCTAGTTTTAACCTAATGTTAAAAAATAACAAGGAGTGTTTACTTTGTCAATTATTAACCACCTTTCTATTTCTTCTACCTTCTATCAGCAGCTTTTTCCTTTAGATTGTGCCGTTGTAATTTGCGATGTAGAAGGATATATTATTCATACTGCTCAGCCAAGAGATTTCTCTATTCCTTTAAAAATTGGTGGTCGTATTCGCAAAGGGGGAGCTTTGCAAGAAAGCTTGATAACGAAAAAAATAAGCACAAAATTTTTGCCAAGGGAATTGTATGGTATTGCTGTTAAATCTATAAGTCAGCCACTCTTCCAAGACGGTAATTTAATTGGTGCCATGGCATTAATTATTAATAATGATGGACATGAAAAACTGATAGAATTTTCGCAAGTAAATACAAATGTATTAATAAAACCGTTACGCATTTACGATCATTTACGGCGGAAACGTAAATAAACAGGTAATTTCTACTCTTAATTTTCTTTATCTCTTTGTGATATAATAATTGGCAAGTAAGAAAAAATAATTCTACACACGAATTAGCTTCGGTTGTATATGATCATACCATGTGGCTGTACTGGAATCCGCTTTTTGAAAACCAGAACAAGACCACCATACTGAAAGACTCGGAGACCATTTAAATTCCTAAATTTGAGGAGTAGTATAAGTATGAATATTTTTCACATTACCCAAAAATTAGACATTATTGAAGAAAACTTAGACACGCAAGAAAGATTTATCTATTTTAGTCGTATTG
The DNA here is from genome assembly GCA_023434855.1 of Bacillota bacterium. The sequence continues at coordinate 6,583 of JAEYSJ010000024.1, forward strand.
AAGATATTAGTGAAAAATCTTTATTTATCACACCACCATTCCGGAAAGGATATTATCTTCCTCCCAAGACCGGAAGAATAATCACTGCCAAAGTAGCAGGAGAAGGTTGTGCTTATCTTTTTAAAACCTCACTTATGAGATATAGTACTAATCCAATTCTTTTATGGGAAATTTCTCTGCCTACAAATGCGAAAAAAGTACAACTCCGCGAATATGTAAGACTCGCTATCGCTTTAAGCCTTAAAATTGAGTTAGAAGATGAACCCCATACAGGACAAATTATAAATACTATAACAAAAGACATTAGCGCTGGCGGTTTGCAGGTTATACTCCCGGAACAATTGCCTGTCGATTCAAAGATGCAGCTTACATTATCTCTTGATAATAAAGTTACAATTACAGCAAAGGCACAAATTGTCAGAGTTATACCTCCAGATACGTCAGAGGGCAAATATATCGCTGCAATAAAATTCAAGGAAATAGAAGAAAAAACACGGGAACAAATCACGAAATTTGTTTTCTCTAAGCAAGTTGAAAGACGTCAAAAAGAGAAGTCAAAACTTAGATAAAAGTTCAGATCTGTTTGCACCTTCCCAAGTGCCATATTCTGGTAAAGCGAAAAACACCGTCTACATTAAGTAACGGTGTTTTTTTATTCACTTTATTTGCAAACGTTTATTATGAAGCATTTGGGATTTTAGGCATTAAATGAACTTAAATATTGACGACCTAAAGATAAATAAGGTATTATTTTGGTAATTGTTAACTAATATATAATTAATGGTTAACAATTGTAACAGTAACTGTCCTAGAGGAGTGAAACATATTGGAAAATACATTACCAGCTATTCAATTAGGTCAGAAAGTATTGACCGGCGGTCGGCTTACAATGGAAGAGTCGTTGGTACTGGCTGCGATGCCTGACAATGATTTACCATTACTGCTGGCTATAGCTGATAAAATTCGGCAAACATTTGTCGGAAATGCTGTTGATTTATGCTCTATAATTAATGGCCGCTCAGGCATGTGTTCAGAGAATTGTGCTTTTTGTGCGCAATCGACGTATCATAAGGCTGAAATTCAAGTATATCCGCTTATGAGCGAAGATGCGATAATAGCAGCGGCTAAGGAAGCCGAAGCAGGTGGGGCATTGCGTTTTGCTATTGTCACCAGCGGCCGGGGTATGGAACAGGACCGGGAATTTCCCCAAATATTAAACGCGTTGCGGCGTATTAAAAAGGAAACATGCTTACGAGTTTGTTGTTCGTTAGGGACACTGTCGCTGGAAAATGCTCTGGCAATCAAGGAAGCGGGGGTTTCGCGCTATCATCATAATCTCGAAACCTGCCGCAGCTATTATTCTGCTATTTGTACCACCCATTCCTATGATGACCGGGTAAAAACCATTAAGGCTGCAAAAGAGGCCGGACTGGAAATTTGTGCCGGTGGCATTATAGGTTTGGGCGAAAGCATGAAACAACGTCTCCAGATGGCTTTTGAATTAAGAGAATTACAAGTTGATTCAGTACCGCTGAATATCCTTAATCCTATTAAGGGCACAGGCCTGGCCAATCAGCCACCGCTGCCACCGATGGAGATATTAAAAACATTTGCGTTATTTCGTTTTATTCTGCCTGATCGAGGGTTGCGTACCGCCGGCGGACGGGAAGTAAATTTGCGGGATCTGCAGGCGATGGCGCTGAAAAGCGGTATTAACGGCATGATGATTGGCGGATATCTGACAACAGGCGGCCGTGATTGTGATAAAGATTTACAGATGATTCGTGACTTGGGATTACAGCCTCTTTCTGCCTGTGAGGTAAACCCCCATGTCTATCCGGATACGCTGGATAACTGAAACAGGCTTGTTGACGGCTTTTATTACCGCTGACGATTATACTGAAGCGGATTAAGGGACAAACGGAAAGGATGCTGACAGATGCTTTACAGCGTTAGGATGCGGGCGGCGCAAGGGGCTGCTCACGAAGACGGCGGCCGGCATATTTCAGGCGCCGAACGGCTGGTAAGTCAAAATCAGATCGGAACAATTACCCGGGATATGCTGGAACGGGCTTTTAATCATACCCGGGGGCAGGCGGAGTATATTAATATTTCAATAGAGGCCGTTGACCGGGAATCTGTGCAACAGGTGCCGCTGCTGCCTGTAACCATGATTGCCGCTAAAACCATTACGACAAGTCGTGCCGCGGCCCGTGCTAAGCTTATCTCTGCCGGTGTAACAGCTCAGGCGGTGGAAAATGGCCTAAAGCAACTGCTGGAACTAGAAGACGGTATGCGCGGGGCAATGCTGATTTGTGCGGAGACCGGAAAGCGCTGTGATACTACCGGTATGCGAGGAATCAGAGTGTCACGCATGGATGTTAGCGATGAATTTGCTTTTAAATGTTGGCTGGAACAGCAGAAACTTAATAATATCCATACACAGGAAGCGATGGTGCTTGCGGCAAAAGTGGCTTCGGCTCCTGGGATAGTCGCCGAAATATGCTGGTCAGATGACCCGGAATATACCACTGGCTATGTCGCTTCGGCACAAGGCTATTTTAGGATAACTAATCTCAAGCCGTTCGGTAGCTCCCAGGGAGGACGCCTGTTTTTTGTTAGTGCGGGCAGTGATCTTACAATATTAAGGACCTACCTGGAAAAACAGCCGGTTCTTGTTACTGTTCCGGCAGGGGAGGCGAAACAATGGATTTCATCTCAGACTGTTTAGCCGAAATCAGGTATCAGGAATTGTACCGGCAAACTTATACATATTACCCCAGCGATGCAACACATGTGCGCATTGACGGCGAGGAATACCTGATGTTGGCGGCCAACAATTATTTGGGATTAACGCATTGTCCTGCCGTACAGCAGGCGGCAGCCGAAGCAATAAAGGAATACGGCACCGGTTCGGGCGGGGCGCGCTTAACAACAGGGACTCATCCACTGTATCCGCTATTAGAACAAGAAATAGCCGCTTTCAAGGGTACCGAAGCGGCAGTTGTATTTAATACCGGATATATGGCCAATGTCGGTGCAATCAGCGCTATTGCCGGGAAGGGGGACGTCATTTTTAGCGACGAACTCAATCATGCCAGTATTATTGATGGCTGTCGCTTATCTAAAGCTCATACTGCAGTATTCCGTCACTCAGATATGGACCATTTGGCAACATTGCTGATGCAAACTGCTTGCAGCGGCCGGAAATTAATTGTTGTCGATGGCGTATTCAGCATGGATGGCGACATTGCTCCGCTAGACACCATTGTTGAATTGGCGGAGCAATATGATGCCATGGTTATGGTTGACGATGCTCATGCTACTGGAGTAATTGGTCCGGGCGGACGTGGTACAGCGGCTTATTTTGGGCTGAAAGACCGGGTCTTGCTGCAGATGGGCACCCTGAGTAAAGCGCTGGCAGCGGAAGGAGGTTATATAGCCGGTAGTAGAAAGGTTGTGGAATATCTGATCAATAAGGCCCGCAGTTTTATTTTTTCTACCGCCCTGTCTCCGGCCACCATTGCGGCTGGACTTGCCGCACTCCGTCAAGTCTCGGCAAGGCCGGAATTGATCGCCAGACTAGCAAACAACGCCCATATTATGCGCCAATTGCTGCTCGGCGCCGGCTGCAGCATAGGACAAGGCATCACACCGATTATTCCGGTCATGGTTGGTTCTGCCGGAACCGCAGTTGCTTTGGCCCGGGAATTAAAAAATGACGGGATGATTGTCACTGCCATTCGTCCGCCGACAGTGCCTGCCGGCACCAGCCGATTGCGACTCACGGTATCTGCCGCCCACGAAGTGTCGCAATTGGCGCAAGCAGCACAGAAAATAGGCGCGGCAGTTACGAAGTTTAGAATATTGGAAAGGAAGACCGGCCCATGAAAGGTATGTTTATTACCGCCACCGATACTGGAATAGGGAAAACCGTAATTACCGGAGCGGTTGCTGCCGCTCTTAAAGCACGGGGGATAAATGTCGGTGTTCTAAAACCGCTGGCATCAGGGGGAACATTTGATAGCAGCGGACAGATGCAGTCAGAAGATGTTATCTTTTTGATAAAAGCGGCCGGCATTGGACGAGAGCAACAGACTCTGGTAAATTCAATATGTCTGGCTCCTGCGCTGACACCGGCGGTTGCAGCAGTACAAACCGGGATTGACATTAATATTCCACAGATAGTTGCAAACTGCCGTTTGGCCGGTGACCATTTTGAAATGGTATTGGTTGAGGGAGTTGGCGGTATTGCTGCCCCACTGTGGGAAGACTATCTTGTGGCCGACATGATAGCAGAATTAAAATTGCCTGCTTTGGTTGTGACACAGCCCAACTTAGGTACTATCAACCATACCTTTCTGACTGCCGCTTATGCTAAAAGCCGCGGAATCAATGTGGCCGGGATTATTATTAACAAATGGGATGAAGCTTCAGCGGGAATCTTAGAGCAAAGCAATCTGGATTATATTAAACGGCTAACCGGCATTCCGGTCATCGGTAAATTTCCTGCCAATACCGATATCAGTGTGGCAGCAGGGCAAACCGCAGGATTGGCACTTTTAGCAGAACAATATTTGGATATTCAATATTTGCTTAGCATAATGGAGGACAGCGATGAGTAGTGAAATAGAAGCAAAAAATAAACAATATGTCTGGCATCCATTTACGCAGATGAAGGGCTGGCTTGAGAACCCGCAAACGGTCATTGTCGAAGCCTGCGGCAATAAAATTATCGATACACAAGGCAGGGAATATTATGATGGCGTATCTTCACTGTGGGTAAATATTCACGGTCATCGTAAAACTGAAATCGACCAAGCGATTATTTGCCAATTGGGTAAGATCGCGCACAGTACGATGCTTGGCCTGGCCAATATTCCGGCAACACAGTTGGCAGAAGAACTGGTGAAAATAACGCCTGCAGGTCTGAATAAAGTTTTCTTTTCTGATGATGGCTCTACCGCCGCTGAGGTAGCAATTAAAATGGCTTTCCAATATTGGCAACATAAAGACCTGGCCAAAAAACGCAAATTTGTGGCGTTAGACCAGGCTTACCATGGGGATACCCTTGGTACGGTAAGTGTCGGGGGTATTGACCTGTTTCACCGTACTTTTAAGCCGCTTTTATTTGAGCCGCTTCACATACCTGCCCCGTCCTGCTACCATTGCCAACTAGCTGCCGGACCGGAGGCGTGCGGCATGGCGTGTGCTGCTGCGCTGGAAAAGGTACTGGCGGAAAGTCAGGAGGAAATTGCGGCAATAATTATAGAACCTCTTGTCCAGGCGGCAGCAGGTATGCTGATGTCTCCACCCGGTTATTTAGGTAAAGTAAGGGATTTGGCAAAGCGCTATAATGTGCTGCTGATTGCCGATGAGGTTGCGACCGGGTGGGGCCGTACCGGGAAAATGTTCGCCTGTGAACACGAGGGAGTTAGCCCTGATTTGATGATTCTGTCCAAGGGAATTACCGGCGGTTACCTTCCTTTAGCCACAACTCTGACTACTGACGAGATTTATAATGAATTTCTGGGAGAGATTGCTGAAAAAAGAACTTTTTATCATGGCCATTCGTATACTGGAAATCAACTGGCTTGTGCTGCAGCTATGGCGAATATTAAGATATTCCGTGAGGAAAAAGTGATCGAAGGATTAGCACCCAAAGTAAAGGCTATTGATGATAAATTAGCCGCAATACGCCGTTTAAAGCATGTTGGTGATGCGAGACAACGTGGTATGATAGTTGGCATTGAACTTATGCAGGATAAGACGGCAAAAATCCCCTATCCCTGGGAGCAAACTATTGGCGCTATAGTATGTATGAAAGCGAGAGAATACGGACTGTTTATTCGTCCGGTTGGCGATGTGGTTGTGTTCATGCCGCCCTTGTCGACCAGTGTGGCTGATATTAGCCAGATGATTGATATCATTTATAAGTCAATTGAAGAGGTTACTGAAGAGGGGAAAATGCTAACAGGTGCAAGTGGTGCTCATTTTTAAAAAGCAACATATATTTAATTTCTTTATACAACTCACAAATATATGAATTCCTACATATTTTAGCTTAGCTGCGACTAACATTAAAACTACAGCAGCTAAGGAGTGACAACTCTGAAAAGAGAATTAGTTTTATTTAAACTGACAGATGAGGAACAATGACACGAAAGACGCTATTAGTTCTCGCTCTGTTCTTCTTAATAAACATTTTTGGATATCCGGATATTTTTAAGAAATGCATTTCAGGACAACCAATTTCTTCATCGGACGTACTGAACGAAATGGAGAGCTTTAACGGTACCATTGGGTTTTACGCGAAGAATTTGAAAACAGGCAAGACTATCAGCTTTCAAGAGAATAGGGTTTTTCCGACTGCATCTACAAGCAAGCTAATTGTTGCATTAGCTGTTTATAAATATATTTACCCACACGCTTTGGACGAACAAAAAAATCTTTATGACGGTTACATAAAGTCAATGATTGAAATAAGCGATAATGAAGCATTTTACATCCTGCTTAATGTCATTGAGGACATTAAACCTGAAGCTTTGCATTACGTTGCCAGAGATTTAGGATTACAACAGACATTGATACATGATGAGGAGGCTTTTCAAATTTATCAGTATCACAGCGTAACCACTCCGCGCGAGATGGCCACCGTGATGGAACACATATATAAAAGTAAATACATTGACTATTATAAATCCGAAGAACTCAAAAATGAACTTGCTAATACTATTTTTAAAGATGAGATACCTAGATATATACGCGGCAAAGTAATGCATAAAGTAGGGGAGCTGGATGCAGTCTTATGTGACGTAGGGATCGTCGACGATGACAAAAACCAAGTTTTAATCAGCGTTTACACGATAACTCAGGGCCCGCATAACTACGCCAGTGATTTTATTGCCGGAATTTCGGCAAAAGCGTTTACCGTACTTAAGCACTCAGATGATATTTCCATTTATTTGCCTTAAAATAAATTATCCTGAAGAAAAGGTTCTTATTCTATCAATTCTTTAGTATAAATAAAAAGGGTGGGATAGATCTTGTTTTACATGTCGGCAAAACATCTTACAGTCCGAAAACTGAAAAGGGGAATGGATAATGGCAGGGATAGGAATAAGTATTCCTAAACAAGAAGCCTGGGATAAAGTTACAGGCAGGGCCAAATACAATGATGATACTATTGTACCAGGCATGCTTCATGCTAAGCTGGTAACCAGCCCTCATGCCCATGCAAGGATTATCTCCATTGATGCTTCCGGAGCACTGGCCGCCCCTGGGGTCCAAGCTGTTTTAACGGGAAAGGACGTTGCTAAATTAACTGGTCCGATTATTGAAGACCGGCCGCCTCTGGCCCAGCAGAAGGTAAGATATTTTGGGGAACCCGTAGCAATGGTAGTTGCCAACAGCGAAGCAGAAGCCACCCAGGCTGCGAAGCTTGTAAAAACTGCCTATAAGCCTCTGCCTGTTGTAAACTCAGTATCCGAGGCATTAACCAAAAACGCCCCGCTAATTCATCCCAATCTCTATCAATATAACCGCAAAGCTGTAGATGTGTATCCCGAACCAGGAACTAACATCTGCAACCAGGTGAACATCATCAAAGGCGATGTAAATAAAGGCTGGACTAGTAGCGACGTTATTATTGAAGCCAGTTTTCCCCTCCCAAAATCGGATCATATAGCTATGGAAGTTAGAAATGCCAAAGCAAAGATTCTTCCCAGCGGTCAGGTGATTATATACACTTCAACACAATCCCCGTATGAGGTTCAAAGCAGCATTAGCCGGTATGCCAACATTGATGAATCCAAGGTCACGGTTAAGACTCCCCTTGTCGGAGGTGGCTTTGGCGGTAAGGATTCTGTTCAGCTGGAATTTCTCGCCTTTATGGCCTCACAGGTCGTCAATGGACAGTTAGTGAGGATCACCAATACCCGTGAAGAGGATATTTACTTATCGCCCAGCCGGGAAGGATTGGAATGCCGGCTTAAGCTTGGTGCTGCAAAAGACGGAACTTTTCAAGCAATTGCCGCAACCTATCACCTCGATACGGGTGCTTATGCCGATCTCGGCCCGCGGCTGACCAAAGCAATGGCTGTGGATTCCACCGGGCCGTATCACTTTGAGCATATATGGTGCCAAGCGCTTTGCGTATATACCAACCATGGATATTCCACAGCTTTTCGCGGCTTTAGCCACGCAAATTTGACTTTTTGCATTGAAAGAGCCATAGATAAAATGGCGCTGGCTCTCCGGATGGACCCTTTGGACCTTAGGATAAAAAATGCTATTTCCCCCGGGCATACTTCTCCTACCCGTGTCAAGATAACGTCTAATAACACCGGAAATCTGGGGGAGTGCCTGAAAAGGTTAAAAAAACTGATAAACTGGGAGGAAGGGGTTAGAAGAGTAACCAGCAATGGACTGGTCATTGCTAAAGGAATGGCTTGTTTATGGAAGACCTCCAATTCCCCACCAACGGCCTCGTCGGGAGCTATTTTGACGTTTAACGGAGACGGCAGCTTGAATCTAAACTGCGGTGCGGTAGAAATCGGACCTGGTATGAAGACAACACTAGCTCAAATAGCAGCAGAAAGATTGAAAATGGATATACACCGCATTCATGTATTTATGGAAGTCGATACCCGGGTCAGTCCAGAACATTGGAAGACGGTGGCCAGTATGACCACTTATCTCGCAGGCAATGCTGTGCTGATTGCTGCCGCAGACCTGTTAACCAAACTGCGTGCTGCTGCAGCAGGCGTTTTAGGATGTTCACCGGAAGAACTTGAAGTGGCTAAGGAATTGGTTTATAACCCGGATAATCCTAATATGTTTATTCATTTTAAAGACATTGCCCATAGCTTAATCGGCAGTGGCAGTTTCACCGTTCCTGGTCTTACCTTGCTTGACCCAATTACCGGAGCCGGCAAGCCTGGGCCATACTGGACGGTTGGCGCTCAGGCCGTAGAGGTTGAATTTAATAGGGAAGATTTCTCTTACCGTATCAGAAAGGCTGCAACGGTATTGGATGCCGGCAAGCTCATCAATCCCAAATCTGCGGAAGGGCAGATTAGAGGGGGAATGTGTATGGGGTTAGGATTGGGAAGCCGGGAAAGTTTTCGGTATAATAATAACAGTGTACTAACAAATACTCGCTTACGAGTATATAAAGTAATGTACTCTGGTGAAACGCCGGAGTATGTAGTGGATTTTATAGAAACTCCTCAGCCGGGAGCTCCTTATGGCGCGCGTGGCTTAGGGGAACACGGCATTATTGGCATTCCGGCTGCTTTGGCCAATGCTTTATCAGTAGCAGCAAATCTGGAATTGGATTTTTTACCGCTGGTACCTGAAGCAATTTGGCGGACGGCAATGGGGGGATAGAATGATACCCTTTGATTTTGATTACTATCGGCCTGATACCTTAGAAGAGGCAGTCCAATTATTCTTCTATTTGGAACGCCGCGGAAAATCCCCCTTATATTTTGGCGGCGGAACGGAGATTATTACCTTTGCCAGATCCCAAAGCATTCATACACAAGCGGTCATTGACCTTAAGGCTATTCCCCAGTGTCAAGAGGTAGGATTCTCAGATAATTATTTGGTGCTCGGCGCCTGCGTCTCTTTAACAAGAATAGCAGATTTCCAATCGTTTTCCTTGCTCGGAAAGGCTTGCAAAGGAATTGCCGATCATACTGCGCAAGGCAAAATTAGCCTGGGTGGCAACATATGCGGTAAAATTATCTATCATGAAGCGCTCTTGCCTTTGTTGGTAACAAATAGCCTGGCCGTCATAGCAGGGGAACATGGACAGCGCCAGATTCCGATTGAGAAGGTTTTTCATCGTCAGCTGCTCCTTAATAAAGGGGAATGTATCGTTCAATTCCTTGTCGAGAAAGATTATCTCTCCTTGCCAAATGCGCATGTGAAAAAGACCAGGAGTGCCAAAATTGACTATCCTTTGCTTTCCTTGGCTGCCATTAGGAAAGATGAACAAATTAGATTTGCCGTAAGCGGCGTCTGTTCTTTCCCGTTTCGTTCTGCAATAATGGAAGATTATCTAAATGAAGAGGGCATACCTTATGAGTACAGGGTGAAGAATGCGTTGGACCACCTTCCGGCGCCCCTCTTAGACAATGCTTCCGGAAAACCTGATTACAGGAGATTTGTTCTTTTCACCACGCTGCTTCATATGCTAAAAAACCAATACGAGGTGTACCATGTTTAAAATGGCAGGCAAAGGGGTAATTGATTTGTATGTAAATGACATATTATATAGCGTTACAGTTCGGGCAGCGGATACGTTGTTAATTGTTTTACGGGAACAACTTGGACTGACTGGGGCAAAGCCGGGTTGTGAAAACGGAGATTGCGGCGCCTGTACCGTTCTTATTGACGGGTGGCCCATGAAATCCTGTCTAATGTTAGCCATTGAAGCAGTTGGCCATCAGATTACTACGATAGAAGGATTGAAAAATACGCCGTCGCAAAAAGCCTTCATCGAGCATTGGGCCTTTCAATGCGGTTACTGTACCCCCGGCTTTATCATGGTTTGCCATGCACTTTCCAAAATCCAGCCTCATGCCGATGAGCATATTATCGTAGAATGGCTCCAAGCCAATATTTGCAGATGTACCAGTTTAGAGGAGATCAAACAGGCTGCCAGATCAATATTAGAGCCAACAATGTAGGACCCAGTTTTAAATAAAAGTAGAAAGTTTAAGGTTTTCACACTGTTTGTACAATACTAATTTCAGTTCAGAGAGATAAGGAAGTAAACAAAAAAACCTAGAATTCCACATATAATTTGCGGAATTCTAGGTTTCTTATGGTTTATGTCCCATAAAAATTACAAATCTCGCTTTATAAATCCAAATTCCTTACTTCCTGAGCATGATCCTCAATGAACTTTCTTCTGGGTTCAACTTTATCACCCATCAAAATAGAGAAAATCTCGTCGGCAGCCATGGCATCATCAAGGGCTACCTGCAAAATAGTCCTGCCCTCAGGATTCATAGTTGTTTCCCATAATTGTTCAGGATTCATTTCGCCTAAGCCTTTGTAGCGCTGAACTGATATACCATCGCGGCCAATGCGGTTCAGCAACTGGTCCAGTTCCTCGTCACTGTATAAATACCAGCTTTCTTTGCTTTTCTTAACTAAATAGAGAGGTGGCTGGGCAATATAAATCCGGCCTGCCTGAATAAGCGGCTGCATGTAACGATAGAAGAAAGTCAGCAGCAGTGTACGAATGTGAGCACCGTCCACATCAGCATCTGTCATTATGATAATTTTGCCATAGCGGCTTTTTTCGATATCGAACTCTTCGGCAATGCCATTGCCAAAGGCGGTAATCATTGCCCGAATTTCTTCATTGTTTAATATCTTATCCAACCTGGCTTTTTCGACATTAAGAATCTTGCCTCTTAAAGGCAATATTGCCTGAAAGAGCCGGTCACGGCCTTGTTTTGCACTGCCGCCGGCGGAATCACCTTCCACAAGGTAAATCTCGGACTGCATAGGATCTTTAATTGTGCAGTCAGCTAATTTACCCGGCAGAGAGCTAATTTCCAAAGCATTTTTACGTCTGGTTAGCTCCCTCGCCTTACGGGCAGCTTCGCGGGCACGTGAAGCCATTATAGCTTTTTCCATAATTTTCTTGATAACAGTGGGATTTTCCTCAAAGAATTCATTAAGCCCTTCGGACACGATAGTATCAACCACACCGCGCACTTCACTATTTCCCAGCTTGGTTTTTGTCTGGCCCTCAAACTGTGGTTCCTGTATTTTCAGGCTAATAATCGCGGCTAATCCTTCACGGATATCTTCACCGCTCAAATTCTCATCGTTTTCTTTGAGCATGTTATACTTGCGGGCATAATCATTTATTGCCCTGGTCAAGGCAATCTTAAAGCCACTTAGATGAGTGCCGCCTTCCTGGGTATTAATGTTGTTTACAAAACTAAATATATTCTCTGCATAGCTATCATTGTACTGCAGGGCAATTTCCACCATAGTGGTATCTTTCGTGCCGTTTAGATATATCGGCACCGGGTGCAACACATCTTTATTTTTGTTTAAATGCTCAACAAAAGAAATTATACCGCCTTCATAATGAAAAGTCTGAGATTCATTAGTACGTTCATCACTAAGAGTAATATGAATTCCTTTATTCAAGAAAGCCATTTCGCGGAAACGCTGTTTTAAAATATCAAAACTATAGACCGTTTCCTCAAAAATCTCAGGATCAGGCTGAAAAGTTACCTTAGTACCTGTTTCTTCGGTAGCGCCTGTTACTTTTAATGGGTCAACAGTATTGCCACGCTCAAAACGTATATTATGTATTTTACCTTCACGTTTAACTTCAACTTCCATGTATATACTTAGCGCATTAACAACCGATACGCCAACACCGTGCAAGCCGCCTGATACCTTGTATCCTTCTCCGCCGAATTTTCCGCCGGCATGCAGCACAGTAAGCACTACTTCCACCGCCGGTTTTCCAAAATCATGCATTTCTACCGGAATACCACGGCCATTATCAACAACAGTAATACTGTCATCCTGATGAATAGTCACATCAATTTTATCACAGTAACCGGCTAAAGCTTCATCAATACTGTTGTCTACCACTTCATATACCAGATGGTGAAGTCCTCGAGCTGAGGTACTGCCTATGTACATGCCCGGACGCTTTCGGACTGCTTCCAAACCTTCCAGCACTTGAATCTGTTCTGCCCCATAACTGCCGTTAACTGTAGTATCTTCGTTGTTCATCTTTTACCCCCAAACCTACTTAATCCTCTTCATCCTCATCTTCAGGTATATTACCGGCCCGTTTTTTCAAAGTCATTGAAGATATTGCTGATAAGTATACCTTTTTATCTGTAACAACAAAACTTTTAGCATTATTTTCGGAAATATCTACTACTTTTTTATCACTGCGCATATTTTTAATAAAATCATTATTAATCTGAGATTTAGAAGATTTTAAATCATGAATGGCAATTACATTTTTTAAGGGAATTACCGTATCAGCGCCGAGGTGAAGAAACATATTTTTTCCTCCTGATTTTTTCCAAAGTCTTTTGTAATATTTCTTCGGTAATATTCTCAGGTGTGAGACAAGTTGTCAACATAGCCAAAGTGGTTGCTTGAACTTTGTCAATTTGTCCACCGCAAATATTGAATTCATATGATAGCCGAGCGGTTAAATCCTGTTTGGCCTGGTCATATTCGTCAGGTGTACAGCTTAAATATTTGCTTAAATCACGATATTTTAGCCATGGTGCTTCAATAAGCATCTTTCTAATTTTATCGATAGTTTGGTGCTTTTGGTTAATACCGCAGATAGTGCAATATTTTTGTCCGGGAGGACACAGAATAGAACAAATTGCGCATTTATGCCATTCCTGGGACTTTTGCATTTTTTTTAATACAAAATCTTTTTGTTTTATTTTCTTTATTTTTTCGCGTAGCTTATCATCCTGTACATTATTAACAATATTATGAGCCTCGATCATTTCCTCCTGGCTTAATGAGACAGATAATTTTTTGTTTGTCGCAGCTTCTCCATCTATATTATCTTCTTCATTCTGGTAATTTTTTAAATATCCTGCCTGAAATCTAATATCATTGATTAGTTTTTCTCCAATAAAGTCATTTACTTTGCTGATAATGCTTTCTTTGAGCATTAGTAAATGATGAGACCATACCGAATTACTGACTGCCAATAGCATTACCCCTCGTTCTATTTTTACTGGGTGAGAGCGGGCAGCTATTTCTCCTCCTACTATCTTTTTCCAGTGAAATACAACTGACTGAGCATTATATTTTTTCCTGATACCTAATGCTCCTAAAGCGGCCGAAAGTAGATTATTCATACTATCCATATTTACCACTCCGTTACTGTACCGTTAATTACCCTATAATATTTACCAATTTTTATATTGGGAAAATATTTTTCATCAGTAGCGGTAATAAAAGTCTGAATTCTGTCTTTAATAAATGTTAATAACTGTTCGCGCCTCACAGCATCTAACTCACTCATTACATCATCCAATAATAAAATTGGATATTCACCTGTTTCGGATTTTATAAACTCCAGTTCTGCCAGTTTTAAGGCCAATACCCCGGTGCGCTGCTGGCCCTGTGATCCAAAATTTCTTAGATTAACCCCATTTACCGTCAATATTATATCGTCACGATGGGGGCCGATACCAGTACTGCCACGCAGAATATCATTATTTCTTAGAATAGCAATTTTCTGGCGATACCAGTTTACTGGATCATCAGGATCCGGCTGTCCCTCCTCCAAACCATTCCAAGCGTAATTTATTGTTAAATTTTCTTTATTGGCAGTAATTTTGCGTTGCATTAAATTAGCCAACATTGCCAGCTTTTTTAGAGCATCCTGTCTTTTAGCGACAACTATGGCGGCAGATTTAGCCAATTGTTCATCCCAGGTTTCCAGTAAATCAGCCTTTGCTTTATAATCGCGAATTTTTTTCAGCAAATTGTTACGCTGAGAAACAATACGGTTATATTCCAGCAATTTACGATAATAGGACGGGTTTGCCTGAGATATTTCCATATCAAGAAATTGCCGGCGCCCAGCTGGCGGCCCTTTGATTAACAACAAATCTTCAGGCGAAAATAGCACAGCATTAAGAGCCCCTATTACTTCCCGGGGTTTAATTATGTGTCCGTTATATATTATTTCCTTATTATGGCTATTATTATGACTAATTATTAATTTAAAAGTCAAACTATTTTCTATATCAATACGGGAAAATTTTATATCAATATTGCAGGATCGCTCCTGCCAGCGAACTATATCATTCTCGAATGCTGTGCGGTGAGAACGTCCCATAGCACCATAATACAATGCTTCCAAAATGTTTGTTTTTCCCTGGGCATTATCTCCGATGAAAATATTAACATTATGGGTAAACTCAATATTTAGATTAGGATAATTACGAAAATTGTGTAATATTAGCTTATTTACCCGCATATCGACACCTTATTCTTGTATTACCTTCCATACGCCCATACCTTTTATTTCCACAACATCACCGGAGTGGATTTTCTTGCGACGTTCTGCTACGGCTATACCGTTAAGATAGATCAGGCCATCTTCAATTAATAATTTTACCTGACCGCCAGTTTCCACTAATCCGGCCCACTTTAAAAATTGATCAAGATTTATTTTCTCAGTAGATATGGCTATTTCCTGCATTTTTATCTCCTTTTTCATTCAAGAGATTGGTTTAAAGTGTTCAGATGCTATGCTAGGCGACTTGGATTCCAAGGCCGGGGCGTACGTATAAATTACATTGAGGACCTTGGAATCCAAGGCACGTTCTGATGGAGACAGATTAGTCATCGCAGTTTATTTCTATGCGAATTGTCTCACGCAGTTTGTGCGGCGCCGCAGATGGACGTTTTAAACCAATCTATCTCAGCCTGTTCTTACCGGGGTAATAATATAAGTATAATTTTCATCATCAGCAGGCCGGATACAAGCCGGACTGAGGGGAGTATTCAAAGAGAAAACAAGTTGTTCACTGGTTATGTTTTTTAATATATCAGTAACATATTTGGCATTAAAGGCAATATCCATTTCTTTGCCTGTTATTTTAGCCGGTACTGTTTCAGATGCCTTGCCGATATCAGGATTATTGGAGTTAATAATAATTTCATCCTGTTTAAAGGAAAGTTTAACCACATTGTACTCTCCTTCTCTTGCCAATAACGAAACCCTTTCTACTGCATCAAAAAAACTATCGGTACTTATCAATACTGTAGTCTCAAAGCTAGCAGGAATGACTTTATTATAGTCAGGGAACTGCCCTTCAATTAGTCTGGCTATTAAATAATTTTCAGCAAAAGCGAAAGCTACCTGATTCTTATGCCAGTATATAGTAACATCAAATGGCTGATCTGAGACAAGTAAGCGAGCTAATTCAGACAATATTTTGGCGGGAATGATCATTTTTACCATATCGCCCGCATCATTTAGGATATATTTTTTCAATGCAAGCCGATGAGTATTAGTAGCTACCATGCGAATATCTTGTCCGTCCACTTCTAACAGTCCGCCGGTAAATATCGGTCTTGCTTCATCTGTTGCACAAGCAAATACTGTCTTTTTAATAATATCCTGTAAAACGTTATCTTTTACTGTCAATGTTTTTGTACCAATTAGAGGTTTTAGTACTGGAAATTCTTCGGCTGGTAAGCTAAGTAAATTAAATTGGGATAAATTAGATGTTATTTGTATTGTCTTATCTACTTTCTCAGAACATATTTCTACTGTATCACCAGGCAGTCTTCTCACAAGTTCTTGAAAATAACGACCTGATAATACAATCGTACCAGGTTCGTAAACCTGAGCTTCCACCTTACAACTTATACCGATTTCATAGTCGGTTGCTTGTAATTCCAGTGTGTTGTCAACAGCTGATAAGTATATGCCTGTAAGAATAGGCATAGTAGTTTTGGCAGCAAATGCCTTTTGCACTGTTTGTACTGCATGTACTAAAAGATTTTTAGCACAGGATATTCTCATATTTTTACCTCCGCTCTAAAAAAATTAGTCATACTACAATTATTTAATACATATATTAATATAATAGTCGTAATAGTAGTAGGGCTTGTCAATATGTTAATATATATCTAAAATACTTGTCGAAACAAGAATGTTACTGTTGATAAATTGTCGATAAATGATACAAGAGTTATCAACAAATTCACATTTTTTTGCTGTGCAAAAGTTACTAACAATTAATCTACAATGCAATAAAGACATTAATAACAAGTTTATCCACTTATCAACTATATCATCGTACAAATGCTTAAATACTCTCAATTTTTTTTATAAGTTCTTTTATGGTATTGCTAAGTTTGTCATCTTCATTACGTTCTCTGGTTATTTTATCGTGAGCGTGTATAACGGTTGTATGATCGCGGCCGCCAAAAACTTCGCCGATACGAGGCAAAGAAGTATCTGTAAGCTCACGGCACAGATACATCGCAATTTGCCGGGGATAAGCCACGTTACGGGTACGTTTTTTAGCAATAAGGTCGTCAACTTTTATTTTAAAATAAGAACTTACTGTTTCCTGGATAAGATCCATAGTAATTTGCTTCGGGCGGCCATTAGGAAAAATATCTTTTAGCGCTTCGGTAGCCAGATCCATGGTAATAGTTTGGTTATTTAAAGAAGCATAAGCCATTATTCTGATAAGCGCGCCTTCAAGTTCCCGTATGTTGTTATCGATGCGGCTGGCGATATACACCATTATATCGTTAGGTATATTAAGATTTTCCATCATTGCCTTTTTGCGTAAGATGGCAATACGTGTTTCCAAATCAGGAGGCTGGATGTCGGTAATCAGACCCCATTCAAAACGGGAACGCAGCCGGTCTTCAAGGGTTTGGATTTCCCTGGGTGGACGGTCGCTGGAAATAATGATTTGTTTATTTGCTTCATGCAATGTATTAAATGTGTGAAAGAATTCTTCCTGGGTACGTTCTTTTTTCGTTAAAAATTGTATATCGTCCACTAGCAGTACATCGATATTACGATATTTTTGACGGAAACTTTCCGGTTTATTATCTCGGATAGAGTTAATTAGATCATTTGTGAATTTTTCACTGGAAATATACATTACTCTCATATTAGGGTGGTTTTTCATGATGCGATGGCCAATGGCATGCATGAGATGGGTTTTACCTAGCCCGACACCGCCGTAAATGAAAAAGGGGTTATATACTTCGGCCGGCGACTCGGCCACAGCTAAAGAGGCGGCATGGGCAAATCGATTAGAATTGCCAATTACAAATGTTTCAAATATATATTTTGGGTTAAGAATCGGCGATTCGTCTGAAGCAGGTTGTTGAGCAGATACTGCAATTTTAGGAGTAGAAACGGCAGGTTTTTCATATATTTTGTCCGAGGATAATATATGTAGAAATTGCTTGGAATTTTCGGCATATGAATGAGAATTTCCGGGAATAATATTTACAGTATTTTGATTATTTTCAGTTTCGGTCTGATAATCCCAGGGAATTTCGGTGTCACTATTCCCACTGGCGGCAGGAAATGATTTTTCCCTAGGTTCTTCAATGCTGGCAGCATCTTCATTAAGAGCTTCATCTGCTAATAAATTTAGATTTGTAAATTTTAATTCATAATGTTGATTGGTGACATAATGGACAGCGTTGAGAATCAAAGGAACGTATTTACTTTCCAGCCATTCCTTGGTAATCTGCTTGGGAGCGCCGATCTCCAAAGTTTTTCCGTTCAATGATAAAGCTATAGTGTCCTTAAGCCAGGTATTAAAAAGTGGCTTAATAACCTCGCCTTCCATTTTTTTTAATGCTTGCTCCCACATTGCGGTTAGCTGTACAGTGTCCATAGGGTCATTCCTTTCCTTTGAGTATCAAGAATTTATAGCTTTGTCAAAAAGATGTAAACAGGTAATTTGTCTATAGTATAGCTAATAAAGTAATTAAATTTTCCCCTTGTTTTGGGAACTGCATGTTTCTGGGCAAAAAGTAATCAACAATTCACAGATACTAGACATAACTTATCCACATCATTATCAACACATGTTAATAAGTATTCTAAAAAAAGACTGATTTTAGCGAAAAAAAAATACAAAGCGGAAAGGATCTACTTTCCGCAGCCTTGTATTTAAAGATTTAATAAAGTTATTAACTATTGTGGATAACTTTGTGCATAACCTTGGTGTTTTGTGAATAAAGTACTGGTTTATGTACATAATTTAGATATTACTATGCATATGTTAATTCATTGTTAATTTCTATATTAACAAAAGAATGACAAGTTATCAACAGTTTTTTGTGGCGTCCGACAAAAAGTTACAAAATTTATCCACAATTATTATGATAACATTTAAGCAAATTTCTTGACACTAGTAAATGTCTAGTCTATAATTTTTATAGTTAAAATTGACTATTTTAGCATGGGCATTCCATGCTGTTCAGAATTTATAACTTTTTGGAAGAGAACAAACAGTTCTTTTTGCCTGTGGTTTAACCGGAAAGTAACTTAAATTCTTCACAGTTCCGAAAAACTTCGTTTTATATACCGTTTCCAATTTTAACTTTTCGGGAAGATACAAATAGTTGATTTGTCTGTAGCGTATTTCGTATATTTCGCTGATTTTAGGCAAGGAGGTGTTAATTGATGAAACGTACTTATCAACCTAATACATTATGGAAAAAAAGAACTCATGGCTTTCGTGAGCGTATGAAGACCAAGGGTGGTCGTTTGGTTCTTAAAAAAAGGCGCGCCAGAGGCAGAAAAAAGTTGTCTGCATAAGTAAGCGTGTTATTACAATACGCAATATTAGCGAAAAAGGCTGTTTAAAATGTCTTGGTACTAGTGCGGCTGTATCTGGCTTGAGCTGTTTTTATCTGTTTGCCGTATTTCTAAATGTGCCCATATTTTTAATTTGTTCACTAAATTTATTTTTTAGTGCAGCATTTTAAATGGACATTTTAAACAGTCTCTAGTAGGTCGCTGGTGAGTGACCTACTTTTTCCATATGTCGGGATGATGTCAGAATGATGTATAAGTTGTCGAAGCAGGGAAACTTGCGTAAAAATAAAAATTTTCAGGCTGTATATCGTGCAGGTAAATCCTATGCCAACAGAATGGCGGTACTCTACATATTGCCGAACAAAACAAGCAGCCGGCGTATCGGTTTTGCCGCCGGCAAGCGTTTGGGCGGGGCTGTGGTGCGCAACCGGGTGAAACGTTTGTTACGGGAAGCTTACCGGTTGCATCAGGAGTTGCTTGTCACTGGTTTTGACTTAGTGTTGGTTGGCAGGCAAGGCATAAAAGAGGCTAAATTGCCTGCAGTTGTCAGGGCTTTTTTGGATTTATGTGCGCGGGCTAAAATTATCAAGAAGTAGGTTTTTTTATGAAAGTAGTGTTTATTTTGTTAATAAAACTTTACCGAAGCTTTATCTCGCCGTTAAAACCGCCTACCTGCCGATTTGTACCTACCTGTTCTGAATATGCCTTGCTAGCGATTGAAAAATATGGGGTTGTCCGTGGTCTTTATCTTTCCTTGCGGCGTATTTTACGTTGTCATCCTTTTAATCCCGGTGGCTACGACCCTGTTTAGATAAAATCAGTTAGGAAAGATGTATACAACTGATTCCACTATATTATGCGCGAATTTAACCTATATTTTTATAGGCTGATGAGCCGTGTATCAGAATTTATAACTTTTAGCTTTTCGGGAAAGTGCAAACAAGAAGATTACCTGCAGTTTAACTGAAAAGTAACTTAACAGTATCAGAAAGTATAACTTTCTTTCTTCTTTAAAACATTATGGTTTTCCCGATTTTCCTAAGACACGAAGCGTCTTGCTAAGTAACGAATGAATAAAAGGTGGTCAGCATTTTGTAATATCGGAGTTTGGCTGCCTTTAAGGAGAAGTGAGATTTTGTTTGATAATCTTGTAGTTATACCATTGCAACATGTATTAACGTTTTTTTATAGTCTGACGGCTGCCATTGGTTTTGCTAATTATGGTATTGCCATTATCTTGCTGACTATAATTATTAAAATAATATTGTATCCACTTACTGTTAAGCAGGTAAGATCGATGAAAGGGATGCAGGAACTGCAGCCCAAAATAAAGCAGTTGCAGGAGAAGTACAAAGGAAACCCTGAAAAACAGCAAAAAGAGATGGCTTTACTTTATAAAGAAGCAGGTATTAATCCTTTGGCCGGATGCTTGCCTATGATTATTCAGATGCCTTTTTTGATCGGCATATTTTACGCGATTCGTGATTTTCATTATTTAGATCAGCCTAAATTTTTATGGATGCAGGATTTGTCTCATCCTGATCCTACCTACATATTACCCATATTGTCGGCTTTAACTACCTATCTGCAGCAAAAGCAAACTACCAGCGATATGAACCAGCAAAATAAAATGATGATGATCTTTATGCCGTTGTTTATCGGATACATTAGTTTGACTTTCCCGGGAGGTCTTGTTTTATATTGGGTAGTAAGCAATATTATTCAGATCTTCCAGCAGTGGCTGATGTACCGTAAGCCGGCTGAAATTCAAGGGGAGGCTAGCTAGCACCATGACTTCTGTTGAAAAGTCCGGAAAGACTATTGAAGAGGCGGTCGGATTGGCTTTAGCCGAGTTGGGAGTAGATCGCGATCGAATTGATTATGAGGTGTTGGAATCACCAAGTAAAGGATTTTTAGGCATCATCGGCAGTAAACCGGCAAAAGTTAGAGTGACAGTAAGAAAAATAGAACCGGTAGAAGTCGCTAAGGAATTTTTACAGAACATTTTTGCTTCCATGAACTTGAATGTGCTTATTGAAAAAATGAGTTGTGAAGAGGGTATTATCCTTAATTTTAGGGGTGATGATCTAGGAATACTTATCGGTAAGCATGGTCAAACATTAGATGCTTTGCAGTATCTGGCAAATCTGGCTGCTAACCGTGACGCTGATGAGCGAGTGCGCATTGTGCTTGATGTGGAAGATTACCGTAAACGTAGAACAGAAACTTTGAACAAACTGGCTTTGCGGCTGGCTGATAAAGTTAAAAGGCGCGGAGAAAGAGTGTCTTTGGAGCCAATGAGTCCTCATGAGCGTAAAATTATTCATATGGCATTACAAAATGATCATCGTATTGTAACTTATAGTGAAGGCGATGAGCCTTTCCGTAAGGTTGTTATTGCTTTAAAAAGATAAGTTCTCTCTTTTGCTGAGAGCAGGCAAAACCCAGTAATAAATTTATTACTGGGTTTTGCTACCTGTATCTGAACCTGTAACTTTTGGGAGATTAGAAGCTGCTGTTTATCTGGGTTGTGGCCGGAATTTAATTTAGAGACTTTATCATTTCTCTTATTTGTTATACAGTCTTGTGTTGCTGAGGAGTGAGTTAGATTGTTAAACGATGATATTGACACTATCAGCGCTATAGCTACTGCGCCAGGGGAAGGCAGCATTGGCATTGTGCGTTTAAGTGGTAACAAGGCTATTGATATTGGTGATAATTTGTTCAGAGGAATTAATGGCGGAAGAATTAACGCGGTTTGTTCTCACCAGGCTGTTTATGGCCATATTATTGAACCAAATAGTGCCAAAATCGTCGATGAAGTTTTGGTTTTGGTCATGCGGGCTCCCAGGTCTTATACAAAGGAAGATGTTGTCGAAATTCATTGTCATGGTGGACAGGCTTCTATTAAGAAAGTTCTTGATTTAACCCTGCAATCCGGCGCAAGACTGGCCGATCCTGGAGAATTTACGAAAAGGGCTTTTTTAAATGGCAGACTGGATTTAGCTCAGGCTGAAGCTGTTATTGACATTATTCGGGCTAAAACTGATGCATCGCTCAGGATGGCTGTAGGTCATTTGACGGGTTCCTTATCCGGCAAGATTCGTGGCTTGCGGCAGGAAATATTACGAATGATTGCTCAATTGGAGGCAGCTATTGACTTTCCTGAAGAAGATATAGAGGAGTTGGCCGCTCAGGAGGTTGCGCTGGCTTTAGGCGATACGTTAAAACAGGTTGAGCTTCTGTTGGCGACCGCCAAGGCCGGCCGTATCTTGCGTGATGGATTAGAGACTGTTATAATTGGCAAGCCTAATGTTGGCAAATCTAGTTTGCTTAATGCTCTTGTTGGGGAGAAACGGGCGATTGTCACCGATATTCCCGGAACTACCCGGGATATTATAGAGGAGTATGTTAATATCCGTGGTATACCATTAAAGATTGTGGATACGGCCGGTATTCGTGATACTGATGACGTTGTTGAGAAAATTGGCGTGGAACGTGCCCGTGAAATTATGGTCAATGCAGATTTAATCTTGTTATTGTTAGACAGTTCACAGCCGCTGTCAGACGAAGACCGTGAGATTTTGGATATGCTGGCTGGAAAACAGGCTGTAGTGTTGGTAAATAAAAGCGATTTGCCTGCCCGCCTGGAATTGGCAGAAGTTATGTCCAGAGTCCGGGAAAAAAAGCTATTGAAAATTTCTGTTGTTGAAGGAACAGGCCTGACAGAATTAGAACAAATAATCGTGGATATGGTTTATAGTGGGCAGGTGAGCCAGGCTGAAGGTGCTTTTGTTAATAATGTACGTCATGCCAATTCGCTTCATCAGGTAAAAATACACCTGCAGGATGTGTTGGTAACTATTAATAAAGGTATGCCTTCTGATTGTATTGTGGTAGATTTACGGGCTGCCTGGGAAAAACTTGGTGAAATAACCGGTGATACTGTAGGCGAAGATATTGTTGATCAGATATTCAGCCAGTTTTGTATTGGTAAGTAATGGTTCAGGAGATGATTATTCTTGTATAAGGCGGGGACATATGATGTAGTTGTCATCGGTGCCGGGCATGCCGGTTGTGAGGCGGCGCTGTCGGCTGCCAGAATGGGTTGCCGAACGCTGCTTGCTACTTTGAATATGGATAATATAGCTATGATGCCTTGCAATCCTGCTGTTGGCGGGCCTGCTAAGGGTCATTTGGTGCGGGAAATTGATGCGTTGGGTGGGGAAATGGGCATCAATACAGATAAAACATGTATTCAGGTGCGAATGCTTAATACTGGCAAGGGACCTGCTGTTCATGCTTTAAGGGCTCAGGCTGATAAGAAATTATATCAGAACCAGATGAAGGAAACGGTTGAAAATCAGTCTGATCTGGATGTAAAGCAATTACTTATCGAGAAAATATTGGTGGAGAACAATGAAGTAACAGGTGTCCTTGTTGAGACAGGGGAATTTTACAATTGTCGGTGTGTAATTATTGCGACCGGGACGTATTTGCGGGGAAAGATTATTTTGGGAGAAATCAGTTACCCGGGAGGACCTAACGGACAACGGGCGGCAATAAATTTAACTGATTGCTTAAAGGAAATAGGCGTTAATTTAATGCGTTTTAAAACAGGTACACCAGCCAGGGTAGACAGGCAGTCACTTGATTTTTCCAAAATGATTATTCAACCTGGAGATGATGAAACGCATAATTTTTCTTTTATGAGTGATATTCCTACCAGGGAACAGATTCCTTGCTGGCTCACTTATACTAATGAAAAAACTCATGAAGTCATCAGGTCAAATTTGCATAGAGCTCCGATGTATACTGGAATTATTGAAGGCACCGGTCCGCGATATTGTCCGTCAATTGAGGATAAAGTAGTGCGTTTTGCTGAAAAGACTGCTCACCAATTGTTTCTGGAACCTGAAGGTATCTATACAAACGAAATGTATGTGCAAGGCATGTCTACCAGTTTACCGGTCGATGTTCAATATGCTTTTTTACGTACTATCGCCGGTATGGAGAATGTTAAGATTATGCGACCTGGCTATGCTATCGAGTATGACTGTGTTGATCCAACCCAGTTGAAGCCTACTTTGGAATTTAAGAATATAGCGGGTTTATTTTCAGCGGGACAAGCTAACGGCACCTCTGGCTACGAAGAAGCAGCTGCGCAAGGCATAATGGCCGGAATTAATGCGGCTTTGCTGATTAAAGGGGGTGAACCGTTTATTTTATCGCGTTCTGACGCCTATATCGGCGTATTGATAGATGATTTAGTTACTAAAGGTACTAATGAACCTTATCGAATTATGACTTCAAGAGCCGAATACCGTTTGATTTTACGCCAGGATAATGCAGACTTGCGTTTAACTGAAAAGGGGCGCCAAATAGGGCTGGTAGGTGACGAACGCTACTGTCGTTATATTGAAAAAAGGAATTCCATTGCTGAAGTGTTAGGAATATTAAAAGGGATGGTTATTACTCCGACGGTAGAAGTTCAGCAAAAATTGGCGGCTATGGGCTCTGCTGAATTAAGAACAGGCAGTACTTTATATGATTTGCTGCGCCGGACGGAAATTAGTTATGAGATTTTGCGGCAGCATTTCTCCTTGCCTGAGATTTCGGCTGCTGTACGTGAGCAGGTGGAAATTGCCGTAAAATATGAAGGATATATTCAGAAACAGGTTGAGCAGGTTGGACGTGCTGCTAAACTTGAGGCGAAACTATTGCCTGATGATATTGATTATGATCAGATTAATGGTTTGGCTCGTGAGGCTAGACAAAAGTTAACTAAAATTCGCCCGGTTTCTGTAGGCCAGGCAGCGCGTATTTCCGGAGTTTCGCCTGCAGATATATCAATATTAATGGTGTATATTGAGCAACAGCGGCGTAGGGAGGAGAAATCATAATGGGTTTTCGGGAAGCCTTGGTTCAGCGGGCCGGTGAATTTGGCATTAATCTCACTGGTGATCAATTAGCGGCTTTTAATTGTTATTATGAACTCCTGGTGTCATGGAATGAGAAAGTTAATCTTACAGCTATTACTGAGCCGCAGGAAGTGGCGGTTAAACATATGATTGACTCTTTATCATGTTACGATGATACTGTTTTTTTTGATGGTTGTGCGGTAATAGATGTTGGTACAGGTGCTGGATTTCCCGGACTGCCCTTAAAAATATTCCGGCCCGATATTAAACTGACTTTGTTAGATTCCTTAAATAAACGTCTGCTCTTTTTACAAGCTGTAATAGATAAGTTAGGATTAAATGAAGTAACAATTCTTCATTCCCGGGCAGAAGAAGCAGGGCGTAAAAAAGAATTGCGCGGAAAATATGCTGTTGCCGTATCCCGGGCAGTTGCCAGACTTAACGTATTGTGCGAATTATGTCTGCCGTTAGTGACTGTAGGTGGTTATTTTGTTTCTCTTAAGGGGGCGCAGTACAGTCAGGAAGTGTCTGAGGCCGGCAATGCGGTCAAAGTACTAGGTGGAGAAATAGTAAATATCAGACCTGTTAAATTGCCTGGTTTAGATGATATCAGGACGATCGTTTATATAAAAAAAATTGCAAATATTGTTGATGCCTATCCTCGCCGTCCAGGTATACCTGAGAAAAAGCCAATAATTTAGCCGTTGCTATTGCTGTCTTAAGAAATCTTTAGCATGTTAGATAAATTTTAGAGGAAAATGTTACTGTTATGCCGAACTGTACCATAAGATGCGATGTTATATGGGTAAGGCGGTGTATGAATGAAGAATTTGGCCAGATTATTGGGGTTAGGCAAAGAGGAAGAACCTGATACACTAAATCCGGCTGATAATAATTTGGTTAATGGGGCAGTTAATGATTGTGGTGAGACTGATAATGTTGAAATACATGACAGAGCTGATAATGTCAGCGAAGTACAACATGTTGAAATAACTGAAATAGTGCCAAATCCTTTTCAGCCACGTAAAACTTTTAATGAGGAAGCGTTGCAGGAATTGGCGATATCGATAGAACAATTTGGTGTTATACAGCCACTGCTTGTACGCCGGAAAAGTGATGGGGGTTTTGAACTTGTTGCCGGGGAACGCCGATTAAGAGCTTCGAAAATGGCCGGCTTGTCGGTAGTACCTGTTATTGTTAAGGAACTTGCTGATAAAGAAATGGCTGAGCTGGCAATGATTGAAAATTTACAGCGGGAGGATTTACATTTTTTAGAAGAAGCCGAGGGTTTTCAACAATTGATTGCTAATTTCGGTTTTACTCAGGAGGAATTGGCAAAACGGGTAGGGAAAAATCAATCTACTATTGCCAATAAGATGCGTCTATTAAAATTGGCGCCGGAAGTCAGACAGGCTTTAATTACCGATAATTTAACTGAAAGGCATGCTCGTTCCTTGCTGAAGCTTGAGAATACTGAAAATCAAGTAGCAGTATTGAATAACGTTCGTCAAAACGGGTTAAATGTTCGTGAAACCGAAAGTCTCGTTGAGGACATTCTTGAGGACATTTCCCGGGAAATGTCAAAAAAGACGGCACCAAAGCGTAATGTGGTAAAAATTATCAAAGATGTTCGTATTTTCCTGAATACTATTAATCATATAGTAGGGGAAATGAAGAAAACCGGACTTAAGATAAAAGTCAAGCAGGAACAAGATGAGGATTTTATAACTATTAATATGCGGATACCAAAACGAAAGTAATGTTAGAGCTATTATAATATATATAAATTTACCACCAGAAAGCCACTCGGTTCCTGGTGGTATTTAATTTCTTTTTGGTTAAATAGCTGGATAAATTCAAGCATATAATTGTTGAATGATGTAGATTTTTTCGGCTAATGATAGGATTAAATCCTTTTGAACAATTTTATTTCGCCAATTTTCCGGGATGCTTTTTATTCCATAATAGGCCCCGGCCAGCTGTCCATAGATTGCACCGGTGGTATCGGCATCTTCTCCCAAGTTTATTGCAAGTAAGGCACCTTGTTGATAGGAAGAGGAATTATAAAAGGCCCAGAGGGCAGCTTCCAGAGAATTTACTACATACCCTGTCCCCCGTATATCAGGTGGGTTTTTTTGTTTAAATGATCCTTGGGCAATTTCCGCAATCTTTGGGGTTAATGGAGCTTGCTGCCATATGTGGGGCAGGGGTGAATATTGCTTGTCAAGTAGTTCGGCCTTTGGTATGTTGTTTATTGCACCGATTATTAATGCAGCAAAATAGCGGCAGGCATCGACCGCTTCTATTGCACCATGTGTTGTACGCGAACTTTCTGCCGCTTTTTGGATTGCCAGATCGGGCTTGTTGGCGTAATATAGAGGGACCGGTGCCAGGCGCATGAGTGAGCCGTTGCCGGCTGTATTAGGGTTGGTCGGACCACAGTATGGCTGCCCTGTCTGCTCAAATTTAGTTAGGGCCGCGAGAACAGTGGCACCAATATCAAAGCATTCTCCGGTGCTGCTAAGATAGCCTTCCTGATACCATCGTACATAGCGTTTCAGTTGATCAACAGGATCAAATCTGCGGCATTCTACTAGACTTTCAGCCAGACATAAGGCCATGGTAGTATCATCTGTCCAGAATCCTGGCGGCAATTGGAATCTTCCTCCGCCTACTATGTCATTCACTGGTATAAAGGTTCCAGGGGGGTAGAATTCCAGCGCCATTCCTAACGCATCGCCAACAGCTAAACCCATGAGGCTGCCGGTGTAGCGTTCAATTTTTTCCATATGATCACCTCAGTTCATAGTGCAGTATCTTCATTCTCAAAGGGAGGAGTCTTCTGTGAGAAAACCGGTCATCGGAATTCTAGGTAATATTCTTACGGTTGAAGATGGAGTATTCTCAGGATTGGAAAGAGATTATGTAAACTGTAATTATGTTAATGCCCTTGCTTTGGCTGGTGCGGTGCCTCTGCTTCTGCCTGTTGTTAATGATGAGGAAATCATTTGTGAACAGGTTAAGCAGATAGACGGATTGTTGTTGTCAGGGGGCTATGATATTGCGCCGTTAATTTACGGTGAAGAGCCTGTCAGGCATTTGGAATTTGTTCATCACGACGTTGATATTCATCAGATTTATGCTGTTAAGTGTGCCTACGCTGCCAATATACCTATATTCGGCATATGCCGTGGTATACAGGTTATTAATGTGGCTTTTGGTGGTACTTTGCATCAGGATGTAGCTCAAATTCCCGGCAGTAGCGTTCAACATTCCCAAAAGGCTAAAATGCATGCCGCTACTCATACTGTCGATATTGTTCCGGGAACACGGATATTTGAAATTTTTGGTCGGGAATCATTGGTGACCAACAGCTTCCACCATCAGGCTGTCAAGGTACCGCCGCTTGATTTTATTGTTAGCGGTCAGGCTAAGGATGGCGTTGTTGAAGCTATTGAACAAATTGGAGAGCTTTTTGTTGTTGGTGTACAATGGAACCCGGAAATGATGGTTGTTCATTATCCGGAAATGTTGCGATTGTTTCAGGAATTTGTCTGTGCTTCCAGTCATAAATATTAGTTCAATACTATATTGAAAAACCCTTCCTTATCCGGCTTTGTCGGGTAGGAAGGGTTTACTTTATATATAGTAGAATGATAGGGGTTCTTTCTTATAAGAATTGACTGTCATTATTTTTTACGATTATATTTATTTTGCATTAGTATTTTAGCAATATTTACTGCCTCAACTCCGTTCGGTGCATATGCATCAGCACCGGCCTGAGAAGCATATTCCGGAGTAAGTACTGCGCCTCCGACAATGATGGCAGCTAGACTATTTGCTTCTTTAAGTGCGGTAATTGTGAGATCTATCTGAGGCATGGTGGTAGTCATTAGGGCACAAAGGCCTACTATGTCAGCTTGATATTTTACCGCTGCTGATACAATATTCTCCGGTGTTACATCTTTGCCTAAGTCTATTACCTTAAACCCGGTATTTTCCAATAAGGCCGCTACAATATTTTTGCCTAGGTCGTGAATGTCCCCTTTGACTGTAGCTAGCACCACCGTTCCCAGACTGGCTGTGATGTGTGCTGGAAGTACTTCTTTAATTGTCTGGAATGCTGAGCGCATGGTTTCTGCCGCCAGCAGTACCTGGGGTAAGAAGGTGCGCCCGGCACCAAAGGATTTACCGATTTCATTCATTGCGGCGGTAAGCGCCTGCTCGGTAATGTCTATGGAAGTGTAGCCTTCTGTAAGGGCTTGGCGGACTAAAGGAGCAATACCTTCTTTTTCGCCGTTTATTACTGTTTGGCGGATGTTATCCAATATATTTTCCGGGGCAGGCAACTGGGAAGCAGGGGTTGCTTCAGTGGAGGTATAAGTTGTACTGAATGATATGCCGCTGGCATCGTATCCTAATAATACGGCTGATGATGCCAGGATATTTTTCATTAAGGGTTCATAGGGGTTTAGAATAGGTGCATCCAAACCTGCGGCTAGTGCCATGGCGCAAAAGGTTGCGTTCAAAAGATCGCGTCGTGGTAAACCGTACGAAACATTGCTTAATCCCATTGTTGCCGGATAGCCGAAGTGCTGGCGATATAGTTTTAAGGTTTGTATTGTTTCTGCTGCCGCTTGGCTATCGGCAGCAACGGTCATTACTAAAGCGTCCAGGATGAAATCTTGTTGGCGTAAGCCGGCAGCCAATGCGATATCGATGATTTTTTTTGTGATTGTCAGGCGTTCGGCTGCGGTAGTTGGTACGCCTCCAGGTGCAATTGGCAGGCAAAGGATAGCTGCCCCATATTTTTTGGCTAATGGCAGGAAAATGTCTAATCGTTCGGGCTCAGCGCTTACCGAATTGATTAATGCTCTTCCGGGAAAGGCTTTTAGTCCTGCTTCCAATGCTGCCGGATCGGTCGTATCAAGGGCTAATGGGGCATCTACCAGCATAGATAGTTCCTGTATGGCATATTTCATGGCTGTTGGCTGGTCAATCCCCGGTACACCCATATTAACATCGAGAACACTGGCTCCGGCATTTAATTGGCCGAGTGCTTCTTTTTTAACTGCCAGGAATTTGTTTTCCCGGATATCGGCTGCTAAGTCCTTTCTGCCTGTCGGGTTGATTCTTTCTCCAATAATTATAGTGGGATAGCCTGAGCCTAAATATACGGTCTTACTGCGGCTGGCCAGAGCGGTGGGTAGCTGGAGGTTTGATCTTAAAGCAGGCTTAAGATGGTGGACTGCCTTGTGCAGCCCTTGAATATGAGCAGGGGTTGTGCCACAGCAACCGCCAAGATACGTAGCGCCGGCGTCTATTAGTTTAGGTGCCCAGGCGGCCATCTCGGCAGGTGTCATGGGAAAAACAGTTTGTCCGTTAATCAGCTCCGGCATTCCTGCATTGGGTTGGACGCTAATCGGCAGATTTACGGTTTGTGCCAACGTGGTGATAATTGGCAAGAGCTGAGCTGGTCCCAAGGAACAGTTGGCGCCAATAATATCTGCGCCGAGTGCTTCAAGTACTACTGCTGCCGTGCGGGCATCAGTTCCTGTAATGGTGCGGCCGTCTGCGCCAAAGGATAATTGGCAGATTACTGGTTTATTTGTTTTTGTTTTGGCGGCCAGTAAAGCGGCTCTCATTTCCTGAATGTCAATTATGGTTTCAATTATTATATAATCTACGCCTGCGGCAGCAAGTGCCGCAATTTGTTCGGCGTAGACTTCATACGCGTGATCAAAGTCAAGTTCTCCAAGCGGCGCGATAAATTTACCGGTAGGGCCAATCGAACCAGCTATTTTGGTCGCCGGTCCGCATGCTGCCTGGGCTGCTTTTACGGCGGCATTATTTATGGCGTTCACTTTGTCAGCAAGGCCGTAATGCGATAATTTTATGCGGTTTGCGCCGAACGTATTTGTTTCAATAATATTGGCACCACTATTTATATATTGGCGATGTACTGCTGTTATCTTTTCCGGATATTCAATGTTCCAGATTTCCGGACAAGAACCCGGCGCAAGTCCTGCTTCTTGCAGCATCGTTCCCATTGCTCCGTCAAAAATATAAATCATAGATTATTTCCCCTTTCGGTATATACACTTAAGCTGCGTACAAGCTGAGCAGTCTTGGTGCTGGCACTCGGTTGACGCTTCCTGGTAGGAATTGTGAGGAATAAGTCCAATTACAGCTGTGACTGATTTACGGGGCAGCAGCATGCATGTGGGTGTTGTAGTTAGTCCGATCTCTTCTGCTTGGGTTAGTTTTAATATTTTTGGCTGGACAGTGATATTCCAGTCACCATAACCCGGGCTGAAGCGTGATATTGATAATAAACCCCCGTTAGCTGCCTGTTGGCCGATAATATGCGAGATTTGATCAGCTGCCATCTCAACTGCTGTAGTTCCTGCTGCGTCCAGGAGTAGTCCTGCAGAATATTCACCTTTGGCAAAGTGTTGTGAGACTGTAGTTTCTAATTGCTCTCCGATAGTAACAGCCAGGATTACCAATTTTATTGCAGTTGATAGATGTTTTATTATTGCCAGCCCTTGTATTGCCAGCGGTTCTTGGCCCATAATAACAGCCTTTTCCGGGTCATAAGTATATACCTGCCATATTGCTTTGGGTTTGGCAAGTAACTGTGCTTCAGTACATGCTTGTTTTATTAGTTCAATGGGAAATTCACTTGCTGCCAGACCTGCGTAACGTTTTGTTTCATTAATATCAATATAGGTCAAGGCAGGGTTATATGTTGGCATTATTACCACCTTTTACTGTTGGTTGCTTATTTGTGATAAGTTATCATAATTAGACGGAACAGTCAAGAGATATCGGAGGTAATTTGCAGTAATAAAAGAAAAAATTAATTTAGATGCTAATAATGTTAATAATGACGCTCAAATATTTTTTTGTTGTAAATTATTTGTGTTTATTGTCGATTATTGAGGTGTTTAGCGTTATACTTATTGTAAGTAGATTTGTATTATCTTTGTAAATATTATTCTATTTTATTGTTATTGTTTCATTGAATATATTTTTCGGTAGGATGTAAACTGAATGATTTTTCCGCAATAACTTAAAATCAACTTATTTTTTCCTAGTTCAATTACGATATGTTTTTTTGCAGGAGATTTTTGGTTTATTGTTGAATGTGTTTATTTAGCTTTTTTGGTGGGTTAGAATTTATGGCTTTTGAAATGGCATTAGTTGGTGAATTTGTTTTTTATATTTTCGAAAAGTAGCTGTTTTTCCCAGTTTCTTAAGAATATGAGGTGAAATGCGCTTGGTTAAGGTAATTGCAATTGCCAATCAAAAAGGTGGTGTTGGCAAGACGACTACGGCGGTCAATTTGAGTGCCTGTTTAGCAGAGCTTGGTAAAAAGGTATTGTTGGTTGATATTGATCCCCAGGGAAATTCTACAAGTGGTCTTGGTTTTAATAAATCGTTAATTAAACGTTGTACTTATGATGCTTTAGTCAATGATATTCCTGTTGAGGAAATTATTTTATCAACACAAGTTGAGGGTTTAAAATTGTTGCCGGCTACGATTCAGCTTGCCGGAGCTGAAATCGAATTGGTCTCTGTCTTATCCAGGGAAAATAAACTTAAGCGGGCGTTGGATAAGGCTAAGTATTCCTATGATTTTGTGCTTATTGACTGTCCTCCTTCACTTGGATTGCTGACGATTAATTCCTTGACAGCCGCTACCTCTGTTTTAGTGCCTATTCAATGCGAATTCTATGCCTTAGAGGGGCTTTCTCAGTTAATGAATACTATTTCTTTGGTACAAAAAAACTTAAATCCCGTACTTTGTTTGGAAGGTGTAGTTCTTACTATGTTTGATGCCCGTACCAATTTGTCGATTCAAGTTGTTGATGAAGTTAAGAACCATTTTCGCAGCAAAGTTTATCAAACGATTATTCCCAGAAACGTGCGCTTAAGTGAAGCTCCTAGTCATGGTAAGCCAGTCATATTTTATGATGCGAAATCTAAAGGTGCCGAAGTATATTTTGATTTAGCCAGAGAGGTGAGTGGAGATGATTAAGCAGCGTGGTTTGGGTCGTGGATTGGATGCTCTTATTCCTAGTGTTGCCGTAGATGAGAATGATCATTCTTGTGATATTTCCATTAGCAGTATTGTTCCTAATAAGTTTCAGCCACGCCGGATCTTTGATGAGGAAGCGCTGGAAGAATTATCTCAGTCCATTAAACAATATGGTATTCTCCAGCCAATTGTGGTCCGCAAATCGTTAACAGGGTATGAACTGGTTGCGGGAGAGCGTCGGTGGCGGGCAGCGCAAAAAGCCGGTCTTTCTAATATTCCGGCAGTTATAAGAGAATATACAGATTCTGAAATGATGGAAATTGCTTTAATAGAAAATTTGCAACGTCAGGATTTGAATGTTATTGAAGAAGCTCTTGCTTTCCGCAAGTTAATGGATGAGTTTGGCTTAACTCAGGAAGAAGTTTCGCGCAGAATTGGGCGTAGTCGTTCAATGATTGCTAATATAGTTCGCTTGTTGAATTTACATCCTACGGTTCAGGAATATGTTTCACGTGGAACATTAGCCATGGGACAGGTGAGACCATTGCTTGCACTCGAACGCCTGGAGACTCAATTAGAGGCTGCTGATATTATTATTGCTGAAGATTTATCTTCCCGCGATGTTGAAGAGCTGATCAGGAAATTATCTGCTTCTCCTCGAATACCTAAGCAACAGTCGGTAGTCGCTGAAAAAGAGATTTTTGTAGTTGAGGCAGAAGATCGTCTGAAATTGATTCTTGGAACGCAGGTTAAAATAAAGCCAGGTAAAATTAAGAGTAAGATTGAAATCGAGTTTTATTCTGCGGATGACCTTGAACGGATTTTAGAAGTATTATCGGCTCAAAAGTCTGCTGCTGCCACTCGGACTCCGGGGTCGCTAGTAGTATAATAGATGTTTCACGTGAAACATTCCTGGCAAAACGTTTAAGAAATATACAACTCTAACATAATAATTTAAATAACAATACACTGCTGGGAAGCCTGTATAGGAGGGAACGCTTAATGCGATGGGAAAAGGATTTATTGGGTGAAAGGCAAGTTTCAGCCGATGCCTACTATGGAATTCATACATTGCGGGCGTCAGAGAATTTTCGATTAAGTGGCTATAAAGTAAATGGGAAATTAATTGAGGCAATAGCGCTAATAAAAAAAGCCGCTGCAGAGGTAAATAGTGAATTAGGGTACATATCAACGGATATTGCTAAGGCTATAATACAGGCAAGTGATGAAATAATTGATGGACAATGGCGGGAACAGTTTGTAGTTGACGCCTTACAAGGGGGCGCCGGTACATCCACACATATGAATGTTAATGAAGTAGTGGCGAATCGGGCAAATGAACTGCTGGGAGGAAGGCCAGGAGATTATCATTTAGTGCATCCCTTGAACCATGTTAACTTACATCAATCAACGAATGATGTATACCCAACGGGGTTGCGCATTGCTGCAATCTGGTTATTAAAACCATTAAGTGAGGCCTGTGCGCAATTGCAAGAAAGCCTTCAGGTTAAGGAAGCGGAATTTGCAGCAGTAATTA
>JAEYSJ010000036.1 GCA_023434855.1 Bacillota bacterium
GCTCGCTGTGTGCTATTCAAGATGGCAAGTCAGTAGATACAAGCTTCGGTTTTTCTCTGCAAACCGGGACTCCCCATGCTAACCGGGCCGGAGATTTAGATGCCTATATCATTCCCTACCTGTTGGGACAGGGATTGTCGCTGGATGAGATACTCCAGGGAATTGATAAGCATGGCGGATTATTGGGCGTTTCCGGTATAAGCAATGATCTGCGTGATATCGAGGAAGCTGCAAAAGACGGTAATGAACAGGCAAAGCTGGCAATTGATGTATTCTGCGAGAGTATTGTCAAATATATTGGGGCCTTCTACGCTGTTTTAGGCGGCTTGGACTATTTGGTTTTTACCGGCGGTATTGGGGAGAATTCCTCCCTCATCAGACACCAGGTTTGTACCAGTCTTGCTCATTTCGGAATTGAATTAGACGAGGCTGCTAATAGAAAAGGGGCCAAAGACAGGATTATTTCCTCCAGCCACTCACGGGTGAACATCAGTATCATCCCAACCAATGAAGAAGTAGGGATAGCACAAGATATATTTAGCAATTTCTCGAAATAGTTTCTTACGGACCTTATCAACTATTTGTGGTAATGGAGAAAATAGAAAAAAGCTTCTTGGAAAAGGCAGTTTAGCATAAGGTTGCAGCGAGAATAAAATAGTGCTAAAAAACTCCTGTAAATTCAAAGGTAATTTACAGGAGTTCTTTTTAGATTAGAGAAACCTTATTATGGACACTTGGGGACGGTCCTTTTTTGTCAATAAACGCATTTTTAATAAAAACGTCTTTTGCTGCTGAGACGGTAATTCAACACCGGCAAAGATCGAATTTATGAGAGATGCAAAGGTAAATGGTTATTTGCACGCTCTGGTAGGGACAAGGGGGACAGGTTTGTTGTCCCAGCAAAAATTAAGCTCTGCGCGCAGAGAAGGCGATAATATTTTACACTTTTACTTAGAATGTATGCTGCCCATACCCTGTTAAAAGTTGACAAAAAAGGACCGTCCCCAAGTGTCAAAAAGGACCGTCCCCAAGTGTCCCAAATGCCTAACGTAAGGTTAAACTTTTTTTGTCTCAATAAGTGGAGGATTCAGCATGAAAACTGTTAAAACACAAGAGGAATTACTAACTGGACTTACAACTGAGGCAACTGTCAATGAATTACAGGAATATTTTAAAGAGATATTGGAACTCAGAGGCTTTAATAATCAAACCGCAAAAGATAAAATGCTTTTGCTGACTGAAGAAATCGGGGAATTAGCAAAGGCTCTGAGAAAAGAGGATCATTCCCTTACGATAGACCGAACGCGAATTGGTAATTACCAAGCGATAGAAAGTGAGATTGCCGATGTAGGAATTGTGCTGATTTCGCTTTGTAATGTCCTCAATATTAATCTGTTTGAGTCGATAATTGAGAAGGAAAAGAAGAACATCGAGAGAAAGTGGAGTTAGTAGGCTGCCTGTATATTCATTGGCATAGGAGCGGATGTCATCATGAGGAAAAGTGTACTGCTTACGTTGCTGTTCTTTATTTGTTTTTCTAATAATGTATTTGCAGAAGATTGGCATAGCCTACCCGATGGCATCTGTGCCAGATATGCTGCTCAGGAATTTGCAAAAATTGCTCCTTCACCTGGTGTTAATTGGTTGAATTATAATTATGATTGGCTTATACAAGCCGAAGCGGCAGGATGGGTTGTAAAAACGACAGTACGTGACGTTATGGTTGGAGCGATTGCAGAATGGCAGGGGCTTGAACGTGATGGAGGACATGTTGCTATCGTAAGAAAAGTGTTGTCAGATCGAATTATTGTAGAAGAGCAGAATATTGGCAGTATAACCGGCAGTCTGAAATACACGTTTCAAGGCATTCACTATAACAGTCAGGTAACGAGTGGCTGGGGAACAGTGACAATACGGGCAATCAAGTATGAAGACATGTTGAGAATGGATACAAAGAAATTTATGGGGTATATCTGGCCAGTTCGAAAAAGTGAGTATGAGAAAGAGCCGGCTAAATATCAGATTTCGTTCGTAGAACAAATGAATAGTAAAGAACCACTATATAAAGGATTTAAAGAGTATTGGGCCCCAGCATATGCACTAAAAGAGTTTGATAAAATAGCCCCGGAACCTGGTGTAAACTGGAGGGGAAACGTACGCGACTGGGTAAAAAATTCTGCAGCAGCGGGATGGATTACAAAAAACGATCCTTCAGATGCCCGGATTGGAGCATTGGTAATTCGCTATAATTTTGCTAAAGACTGGGCAAAGGTAGGAATTGTCAGAGGTATGAAGAATAATATCCTTTCTATTGATACACGAAAAGCTAATCTTTATCCTGTAAGTGAAGAACTGCGAATAGACGATTTGAGAATAGATAAAGAAGGCTACACTTTTTTAGGTTATATTTGGCCAGAAAGGCTTTAAAAATTGAGAGGCATTATGTTTTTAGAATGCACTAAGAAGTTAATAGACGTGTTGAACATTCGAGTGACTGATATTACACCTTTGAGGCGGGAGCCATTATATGAATGGCATGCCAATCTGTTTTTGTTTAACAGGCATAAGGGTGTTATTATGATGAATAATCAGACTCGGTACTCTGTTGTAATGTATGGCTTAAAAGCAAAGGAATTTAAGGAGTTTAATCATATTGCTTTAGCTGCAATTGAGAGGACCTTTTTAGCCGAAGGCTTTAGTGAAAAAGCAGTTGCACAGTATATCAAGAATTGCCAGGACGTGGTATTTACTAAAACTCATGACAGAAGTGTTATTTCACAAATGAATGATATGCTGCTTATCGCTTCTCACTGGATAAAAGATTATTTGCCATCTAAGGAGATTTGCATCGTTGATTTAAGCAAGCGCTTAGGAGAAGTTCCGGTAGGAAGCGTTAAATATGCTTATCCGATTGATCTTTTACGTCAAATAATAAATGACATTGATAGTAACGAAGCCTAGTTAGTCGGCAGTAAATTTCCAGATTACGACAGAGCATCCATAATGTCGCTGCGACATTTAATGGGTGCTTTACTATGCGGTTAAGGCTATACAAAACTACTTAGCGGGAAAACTACTAATAAAAATTGCCTGAGGAGAGTAATGAATGAGCGGCTTTGTGCTTGGCTTTCAAGATATTAATAAAACCAAACTTGGACATTTGGGGACGGTCCTTTTTTGTCAATAAAAGTATTTTTAATAAAAACGCAAGCTGATATTGCTATATCTAGAAAACATTAGTATATAGTTTGACTGTTATTGGTTCTTGAAGATTTGTATTGCATATGTTATTATTTAAGTAAGCACCATCCTTATAGCTAACTAGCATCAGCCCAGCAATTTCAGAGTCAAGGTTTCTGAAGTGGTCGAGTGGTTCGTGTTCTAGAGCGGGATGTGTTTTTTGTTTATCTGGAAGCATTGATCGGAATGTAGGGACTGTTTGAAACAAGTTTTTTCAGTGTTTGATTTGGAATTTGTTTAGGTGAATCCAATTTATTAAGCTCGGAATAGGTTGTTTGAGATTGTCGTGTACCGAAAAGGCTATAGGGATGGTGCGAAATAGTAGAGTGATTAAGGGACAGGAGCATTGACGTTATAGTCAATGCTCCTGTCCCCTTAATCATATAGGTGATGATAAAGGAGTTTACCAGCTTTATCCTGATGGACGTAAAGGATATATATAATTGTATGAACAAAGAAACTTTTGTAAATTCAGTGTGATTTACAGAAGTTTTTTATTCGAGGAGCTTTATTAGTAATTAATACATCATTACCTGCAAATTACGTAAGGATTGCAGGATATTTTAAATTTTTTTTGGAATGTATTTGTAGACATGCTAAACGAAAGCATAAATATAGGGATCTTGTTCGTTGTTTTAGATATCTGCGAGATGAGAGGAACATGGTGATAATTTGAAT
This sequence comes from Bacillota bacterium, assembly GCA_023434855.1. The sequence continues at coordinate 3,919 of JAEYSJ010000036.1, forward strand.
ACTAAAATCAAGGATTTAACAAGCTACTTTCGGAGTACTGTTGCGGCAAGTGTAAATAGAAAAATTGAATTAAAAACATTGGACTATTATGATGTTGAACCAGCAAAGCTTAGTGAAGGAAAACTTGATGAATATATTTTTGAAAATCTGACCAGAAAAGAACAAGAAGATCGTAAGAAGGAAAAGAGCAAAAAACGGGACAGCATAAATGTCATTATTGTCCTTAAGACTATAAAAACAATTTTTGATAATCAGGCGAAAAAGGATAGTAGTGTAGAGGACTTAACAGGCATTTATTACATGCCTGCGATCCTTAAGAGAGATGGGACCTTATTATATGAACAAGAAAAAGTGCCATGGATACCTCGAGAGTTTCTTCAGCCCTTAGTCGAAGCGGATTTATCAATTGGTCACATACAGGATTATGACAAGTTTCTAAGCGATAATATGGGGCGGATCAATAAAATTGAAACTTGGGCAGATTATTTCAAACTTACAACAGATTTATATGAATATGTAACGAAAACCAATTTTTTCAGTGAGCTTCTTTTGGATATCGAATTAGAAAAACGGGCATACATCTTCGAGGATACAACGGTCAATGCTACACGTGCAATTCTAAAACTGTACGATGATCTATCAAATAAGGATTGCAAAGTACCGCTGTACGAAACTTTCATGCAGACGGACTTTGCAGCAACAGCTTCGTTGATTGGCAACGATCTTGAACGGATGCAAAAGCATTGCGGTCAGATGAATGGAGAGTACCCCTTATCACCATCACAGAGGGAGTGTATCAATCATTTTAGTTGTATGGAGAATGGAGAAATCCTGGCTGTTAACGGTCCTCCCGGTACAGGTAAAACAACGTTGCTACAGTCCATCGTTGCTAATTTAGTAGTAGAGAAAGCATTAAGAAAAGCAAAACCACCACTCATTGTAGCAGCATCTACCAATAATCAGGCAGTTACCAACATTATTGAATCTTTTGGGAAGATTAAGGTTATTGGCTATGGGAACCTTGAAGAACGCTGGATTGAGGGAGTAAAGAGTTTTGCCGTTTACTTTCCTTCAAAAAAACAAAAGAAGGCTGCAGAAAAAAACGGGTATCATTATACGTCTGCTACCGGCAGTAACTTCATCGAAGAAATAGAAACTGCTGAAAACCTGGCTAAATCAAAAGAAAAAATGGTGACACAATGCAGCTTGTATTTTAATCAACCTTTTAGCACTATCGATGAATGTCAGGGGAAAATTTATGACGCTTTATGCGAAGTAGACCATATTAGAAAAGATCTGTTGGAAATTGCTCATGAATTCAGCTCATTTAAGCGTCCAGAAGAAACGTTCCAGGAAGCGCTGGCTAATCTAGCACAGGAAAAGAAATGCTTAACCAGCGAGATAGAGCAGATCAAACATCGGTTGGTCGAATGGAAAAAGCATTTCGACAGTATTCCTATGCTATATAAGCTATTCTCGTTCCTAACCAGTTTTAAAGACAAAATAGCTGTTAAAAATAGATTGTTCATTTCAATAGAAGAAGATTTTATCGAAGAAAGCATGAGCTATGCGCAAATAGAAGAAAAATACAGTCTAAAATATAAGACTTATAAAAATAAGCTTGGGGAAGTAACGGATTTTTCTAGGAAAATTGAACAGTTACAGGAACGGTTTGAAAAAAATAAAGACGTCCTGCAGGCGCTGCATATTGACGTATTTGCCCAAGAAAAGAAAACGTGTGTAAAGAACGCAGAGCACCTAAATGAAACTACGGATAAAAATCTAAAGTATGTAGCATTCTGGCTGGCTATTCACTACTATGAGTGCAGATGGCTTAAAGGCGAAGATTCATTATCAGAGAAGCAAAAGACCAAAACATACAAGAATGTTTTGCAGAAATTGTACAATCGCTTAAGTATGGTTACCCCCTGCTATGTTATGACCTTTTATCAGCTGCCAAAGAACTTTCGGTCTCAGGAAAAGGAATATCTCTATAACCATATTGATCTGCTTATTGTTGATGAGGCCGGACAAGTCTCGCCGGAAATCGCTGCAGGTTCTTTTTCGCTAGCTAAAAATGCAGTTGTCGTAGGCGATATTCATCAAATTGAGCCGGTATGGAGTGTTAGCAACACAGTAGATAAGTCACTGGCACTAAGCTGCGGAGCCATTACTAGCATATCCCAATTCGAAAAACTCAAAGAGCTTGGCTTAAATTCATCTGATTCCAGTGTAATGCAGGTTGCAGCTAAAAGCTGCCGATATAAGAAATTCCATACGAGAGGTCTGTTTTTGAGTGAACATCGCCGCTGTTATGATGAGATCATCGCGTATTGTAATGATCTTGTCTACCAAGGGAACTTGGAACCCCTGCGAGGGTGCAGTGCAGCAGACAAAAAATATCAATTGCAAGCAATACCCCAAATGGGGCATAGACAAATTACAACTGAATACTCAAGCAAAAAGGGCGGCAGTCGCTTTAATCAAGTGGAAGCAGCTGAAATAGCAAGATGGATTCATGAGAACTTTCAAATAATCCAAGCGGCATATCCTAATGTAGCGCAGCAAAATTTAATTGGGGTTATAACTCCGTTTAAAGCACAGGTAAATTGCATTAAAAACGAAATAAAGAAACTATTACCTGAAGATATTGCTAAAGCGGTTGGTGTGGGAACCGTCCATGCCTTCCAGGGGGCCGAAAAGCAGTTGATTATCCTTTCGACGGCATACGGGAGAGAAGAGGGCTGTTACTTCATTGATGCAAATAAGAGTATGCTAAATGTTGCAGTTTCCCGCGCGAAAGACAGCTTTTTAGTATTTGGCAACCTAGATTCTTTACAAAATGATAAAAGCAGTGCGAGTGGGCTGTTGAAGCAGTATGTCAGAAATAATGCGATTTGACAAAAAGGGAACATAAAAGATAGTGTATAATATAAAAGTTGACAAAAAAGGAACGTCCCCAAGTGTCCATAAATGACATTGATAATAACGCAGCCTGGTTGGTCGGCAGCAAAGTTCCAGTATAACGGAACACTCATAAATGTCGTTGCGGCATTTATGAGTGTTTTATTATGCTGTTTAGGGCTATACAAAACTACCTAGCGGGAAAACTAGTAATA
>JAEYSJ010000048.1 GCA_023434855.1 Bacillota bacterium
ATTAACACCCTCTGTGTCCTCTGTGCCCTCTGTGGTTAGCCGTCCCCCAAGGCGCAATGTAAAAATAGGTAGATAATGCTAGAATAAAATAGCAAATCGGGGAAGGGAAGTTGCCTATCAATAAAGAATACCTTCTTATTAAAATAGTCCCGAAATGTGGTGAAAAAATGTTTATCTCGTTCTTGGAAAATATCGGACGCATAGTTATTAAAAATGTTGAAAACAGCGGGCGGGTCGTGTTGTTATTCGTGGAGACTTTATATCATTTGCCTGACCGTCCACGGATGAGACATATTCTGCATCAGATGTCTCATCTTGGAGTTGATTCTCTGCCTATTGTATTGCTGACCATATTATTTACTGGTATGGTTATGACAGTGCAGACGGCCCATGAGTTTATTAAATATGGTGCCCAGTCGTCGGTTGGCGGTGTAGTTGCAATCTCCATGGGACGGGAGCTGGCTCCCGTCCTTACCGGTGTAGTTACGGCGGGGCGAGTTGGAGCCGCCATTACTGCGGAGATTGGCTCCATGAAAGTTACTGAGCAAATTGATGCCCTTCGGGTTATGGCAATTAATCCCGTGGCTTATTTGGTGGTGCCCCGGCTGATAGCCTGCGTTATTATGCTGCCTATATTGGTAATCTTCGCCAATGTAATCGGCACCGTGGGAGGGTTTCTGGTGGCTGTTACATATGCTGACATTGGTTCTTATACCTTTCTACACTCCATAAAAGTATTTACTGTGGTAAATGATGTTACCGGCGGACTGGTAAAAGCAATGGTATTTGGCGCTATTATTGCTGTTATCGGTTGTTATAAAGGCCTGACGACCGCTGAAGGAGCCGAAGGAGTGGGCCGTGCTACTACCGCCTCAGTTGTTAGTTCAATTGTTCTGATTTTTATTAGTAACTACTTTTTATCATTGTTATTGTACAGGTAGGGGGTGAGGCAATGTTATGATTAAACTGGAAAATGTCTCAATGAATTTTCGCGGCACTCAAGTACTGCATAATATTAACCTGGAGGTTGCCCAGGGAGAGATAATGGTCATTATCGGTCCCAGCGGTTCTGGCAAAAGTACGCTATTACGGTTAATTGTCGGCCTATTAAAGCCTACTTCCGGTAAGATATGGATTAATGGCCAGGAGATTTCCCGCTTATCAGAAGACAACCTTAATAAACTGCGGTTGCGTATTGGGATGGTATTTCAATATTCAGCCTTGTTTGATTCAATGACAGTCGGGGAAAATGTAGCTTTTGGCTTGCGCGAACATACAACCATGAGTGAAGAAGAAATCGCCAAGGTAGTAAGACGCAAACTCAGGATGGTAGGATTATTTGGTAAGGAAAACTTAATGCCTAATGAACTGTCAGGTGGTATGAAAAAACGGGTTAGTCTGGCCAGGGCGATAGCCATTAATCCTGAAATCTTATTATACGATGAACCTACCGCCGGGCTTGACCCTATTATGTCCGGAAAAATAGACCGGTTAATAACAAGTACCAGGCGGATAATGGGAGTAACTTCCATTGTTGTTACCCATCAGATGTCAAGCGCTTTTAATATTGCTGACCGAATTGCCATGATTCATGAAGGTCATATCATCGAGGTGGGGACTGTGGGACAAATCACGTCATCGGAAAATCCAATAGTGCAGCAGTTTATACATGGTTTAAAGACGCCTGGCGCATACGCCAGAATGGGGGTTAACGCATGAATTTAAGCACAGAGGCCAAAGTTGGCAGTGTTACTTTATTAGGCTTATTGCTACTTGCCTATATGATTGTCCATCTAACCGGATTCAGTTTTACGGATAAAGGCTATCCCATACAGGCAGTATTCAGTCAGGTAAGTGGTCTTAAACCAGGCAATGCTGTGCGTTATGCCGGAGTTGAAATAGGCCGGGTAAAGGAGGTAACCGCCCAATCTGACGGCGTACATGTTACGATAATGATTAATCCGGGGGTGAAAATTCCTGAGGGTGCCAAATTTTCTATTGGCACCGAGGGTTTTATGGGAGAGCGGTTTGTCGATATTGCTCCACCGCGGGACAGCTCAGGCTTTCTGCCGCCCAATTCTGTCGTACGCGGCGAGGATCAGCAGGGGATGGATCAACTGATAGCCACTGCCAATCAGGTGCTGCTTGATGCTCAGAAACTGATAAATTCCATGAATGATATTATCGGCGACGATCAGGTGAAGGCAGCTATCAAAGATACAGCACTTAGTGCCAAAGCAATTACTGCCAACCTCAATATACTAAGCGCATCCCTTGCCCGGATGGCCGAAAATAACGAAGGCGATGTCAATATGATGGTGCGTAATCTCCGGGATATGTCCGCCAGTTTGCGTACTGTGGCCGCAAGGGTTGATAATATGATGGCTGTTGCCGATAATGACGGACAAACCGCCAGGGATTTGCGCGAAGCAATTCAAAATCTTAAGACGACCAGTGTACGGGTAGAAAAAATGGCGGCCTCACTGGAAGGGGTGGTCACTGATCCGGAGACAAGTAAGAATGTTAAGGAAACCCTGAAAAATGCACGGGAGGTCAGCGAAAAAGCGAATAAAATGCTGAACAAAGTGCAATCAGTAAGCGCCCAGACAGGATTTGAAGTGCTGTACAATACTGACAGCAGAAAATATCGCACAAATGCCGACGTCAAGATAAATACCTCGCCACAGGATTTTGCCGTTATTGGTGTAAGCAATATCGGTGATGGCAGCAGAACTAATTTTCAAGTAGGCAAAGGCACAGAACAATTTGACGGCAGGGCGGGAGTTATTGAAGGCAAAGCAGGTGTCGGTCTTGATGCAAAACTGGGTAGTCAGCTGAAATTATCACTGGATGTTTATGACCCGAATGATGTGCGCGTCAAACTGCGTTCCCAGTACCAAATTGCTCCTGATACATTTATTGTCGGGGAGACAGACAGCTTGAACAAGCAGTCAGAGAAAAATACTTATGTTGGCATAAGGCGTGCTTTTTAATTAGTAATTTTTATTGACAGTACTGACAAATAAATACTATAATGAAAACGTACTGACTAATTAGTCAGAGATGTTTTCGCATTATTGAGGAGGAAATATACTTATGGCAAGACAACTTCATTGGAAAAAACGTTTGGCAGCAGTATTGACCGGCGGCTTTATGGTTCTGAATACGGCTGTGGTATTGGCTGCGCCAATTGAATTATCCCTTGAAGACAGCATTGCGCTGGCTCTGAAAAACAATCCGACAGTAAAAATGGCTTACGCGGATAAAGACAAGGCAGCCTGGACTGTGGACCAGGCCAGATCAGGCCGAGGACCATCTTTAGATTATACTTTTTCAGGTAAACATTCAGACAAGTCAACAGCTTCTACTTATGCCGGAAATACTTATAGTAATGACATCACACTTAGCTTGCCGCTGTATACCGGGGGTAAAACCGAAGGCACTATTGATCAGGCCAAGTTGGGTTTAGAACAAGCCGACCTGGGAGTAGCCTTGGCCAGGCAGCAAGTGAAGCTGAATGCTACAACCGGCTTCTTCAATATTCTTCAGGCCCGTAATCTGGTAAAGGTTGACCAGGAATCGGTGGACAATCTGGATGCGCATTTAAAAAATGTACAAGCCCAGTATGCCGTGGGGACAGTGGCCAAATCAGATGTGCTCCGTTCACAGGTCGAACTGGCCAATGCCCAGCAAACGCTGATTAAGGCCCAAAATAGTTACGATGTGGCTGTTTCCAGCCTTAATAATGTTATGGGGCTGCCGCTGAATACCGAACTGCAAATCAAAGAAGAACTTACAAATGACAAATATCCGTTATCGATGGATGACAGCATTCAACTGGCTTTAAAGCAGCGCCCGGAAGCCGCTCAGGCTGATGCGCAAATTGAGATTGCCAAAAAGGGCGTGCAGGTTGCCAAAGCTGACAAGCGGCCCAGTGTTTCGCTCAACGGAAGCACTGGCTGGCAAAATGATACTTTTCCCGGTACCGGCAACAACAACTGGTCCATTGGCGTAGCTGCCAACTGGAATATTTTTGACTCAGGCAGCACTAAAGCCAAAGTCAAGGAGGCCGATGCTGACGTCGATAAAGCTACGCAACAGGCAAAGCAGACCAAGGACGGAATTCAGTTGGAAGTCCGCCAGGACTATCTTAATATGCAAGAAGCCGAAAAACGGATTGCAACAAGTAAAGTAGCCGTAGATCAGGCTGATGAGGACTTTAAAATTGCCCAGGTCCGCTATAGTGCCGGTGTGGGCACCAACCTTGATGTAATGGATGCGCAAGTTGCCCTGACACAGGCTAAGACCAATTATATTCAGGCCCTGTATGATTTTAATACCGGAAAAGCCAACCTGGACAAAGCTGTTGGTGTATCGGTGCGGTAGTATTTCCGAACAGTATTAAAGTATAGTATATGGATATAGAAATAGCCGGGTATACCGGCTATTTCTATAAAAAAATATTTTTCCAGGGTTAAATTTTCCAGCTTGTATGACAAGGAGCGTGCCGGTAGCACGTCGAATTATTACTCTTATTATACTACTGCCTTATTGGCACAAGCTGGAGGCTTAGCATGAAGCATAAAATTACCGCGTTATTGCTTGTAATAACGGTCATTATTGCTATTGCTGTCGGTGCCATTATTTTTAACAAAAGCCATGAATTAATGGCGACAGCCGGAAAGAGCCTGGCAGCGGAACTGTCCCAGTTATTGGGGAGCCAGGTATCAATTGGTGAATTGGAAGTTGGCACCTTTAATAACGTAACAGTGTATAATGCAGCCATTTATGATAAATCATCCCGACCAGTTATGTCCAGCAGCAAAATAACGGTTACATTTAACTTGCTGAAGATACTCGGCGGTGCTGCGGCAGTAGATTCAATTAACAATATTACTGTTGCCGAGCCCGAAATTATCCTTGACCGGAATGCAGACGGACACTGGAATATTGAAGATATTCTTCAAAACACGGAGACCCAAAAACAAAACTTCAGTGGCAAGGTTATTTTAGTGAAGGGTAAGGCAGTCATTTCCGCCCCGGAAGGCAGCTGGACGGCAAATGACATTAATGGAACACTGGATTTTGTACATAAAACTTCCACAGACGTTAACTTGGCGGCAGTATTCCAGGGAACAGAGGTTAAAGCCGCAGGTACGGTAAATTTCCAGGCAAATGGCCTGCTTAATATCCAGGCTGATAAGTTAGATGTAGCTGACTATCCAGTCCTGAGTTCACTGCAGCCTTCTCTGCACTTAGCAGGAGGCAGCGTCAAAAATATAGACGTAACGCTGCGCCGTGATCAAGGAAAATTAGAATACTCCGGGGCAGCCGGTTTTGACAATTTTGCGTTTGATGCGAACGGATTTCCCGTGCGGGAAGCACAGGGATTTGTTACATTTACCAATAGTAATATTTATCTACTGGGAGTTACTGCCAAAGTGGCGGAACAACCTGTGCGGGCCAGTGGGAAAATTACGGTCGGGACAGATGATCCGGCCCTTGATGTGGCTGTATCTTCGTCAGGCTTTGATCCGGGGGTGCTGAAGGCCGGCATTCCGTTAACCGGTCCGGTAGCATTTAATGTTAATGTCACAGGCAAGCTTGCTAATCCTGTCGTTAACGGTGATTTGCGCCTGCAGCAGGGTGAAGTTTCCGGCTATGGCATCACAGAGGCTAAAGCCAGCATTTATATGGCTGACAAGGTCGTAACAATAAGAGAATTTCAGGGAAACATACTGGGCGGCCAGATTGTCGCATCAGGTCAGGTAGGCTTGGAACCGCAATTATACCGGCTGACTGTTAAAGGACAAAATATCGACACAGCATCCATAAGAGATGTAGTGCCGGAAATTAAAGGCCGGGGCAACTTTGAGGTGACAGTCGATGGCCAGGGCCCTGTATCGGCAGCCAGTGTAAGTGGAATGGCAACGTTGTCTGACGGTGAAGTGGACGGTGTGCCATTTAAGTTGCTTAATGGTGGGTTTTATCGTGTTAATGGGCAAACGACAATTGATTATCTCAATATCAGTCTTTCCCAGGGAACGGTGACAGCTAGCGGCGTTGTTTATGATGATGGAGCACTTCACGTTGACGTACGCGGCTACAATGTGCCGCTCTCTTTACTTGCCCAAAGAGTGAATGGTATGATACTGGACGGTTCTGCCGATTTTGACGGCATCATTACCGGCAGCATTGCCAGCCCGCAATTGGCGGCAAGCTTTACAGCGGCAAATGGGCAGGCTTTTTATCAGCCTTTTGCTCAAGCCAGCGGCAATATAGTTGTTACACCGGAAAATATTGAACTTAAGGAAATGGAACTTACAGACGGGCCGACCAGCCATAAATTGCATGGCACGATTGGATTAAAGGGCAGTCATGAGATTAAAGCGGTAATTGTTTCCCATCACGCCCGGGCCGAGAATATTGTAAAATTACTGGCCCCTGGCGAAAAACTTACCGGTAATGTCGATAATGACATAACGCTAAGCGGGAATTTGGCTAATTTAAATGCCGAAGGCCATTTAAAACTTACCGAAGGCAGTTTTCGCGGACAGTTAATTGCCCGGGGAGAGGGATCTTATCAGCGAAATAACGGTGTTACTACTATCCGGGATTTCGTGGTTGATTCATTAAATACCCAGGTAAAATTGTCCGGTGTTATTGCCGCAAATAATGAACTTGATTTTGATGTATCTGCCACAGATATAGATACAGGCAAGCTGCACCTGGATTTTCCCTATCCAATCGCCGGGCAGGCGAATTTTGCCGGCAAGCTGTCAGGAACAGTACAGGAACCGGTATTTAGCGGTGAACTTTCAGCGAAAAGCCTGATGTTTAATGGTCAAAAACTGTCATCAGTAACAGGTTCACTCAGTATTCATGGCAACAGTATTGATATCTACGACTGTGGATTCGAGCAAGGCGGTGGCAAGTTTAGTTTTTCCGGTGGTCTGGATATCGCATCTAAAGATATATATGGTAATATAGATGTTGAAAAAGGTGAACTGGCCTTTCTGCTTGCCATTGTAAATATGCCTGTTAATGGTGTGGAAGGACAGTTGAACGGTCACGTCAACTTGAGTGGTTTAGTATCTAAACCCGATATTTCGGTAATCGGAAATTTAACCAAAGGAAAAATTAAGAATTATCCATTGGATAATGTCGACATAGATGTAGCTATGCAGAATAATATAATTACAGTGAATAAGTTTTCTGCCAGACAGGGCAACGGCGTTTTGGCGGTGCAGGGTACTGCCGATTTGAACGGCCCGCTTAACGTGGAAGTTGGCGGACGTGATATTGACGCCGGTTTGTTGACGGCATGGTTTGACCTTGGGGCAGAAACAAAAGGTAAGTTAAGCTTTGGCGCACAGATTTCAGGTACAGCCGCTAACCCCCATGCGGCAGTCTCGCTGGAAATTGACGGGGGCGGCTTAGGAGATGCAACTTTTGATAAACTATATGGTTTGTTTATCTATGACAATAAGAGAATTAATGTTAACCAGGTATTGATTTCCAAAGGGCCATACCGGGCCAGTGCCTACGGTGTTGTTCCGGTGGCGGCAATCAATACGGAAGGCCGCCGGCATGCATCGGCTGCCGACGAAATGAATCTAAATGTACATCTGGATGAGGCTGATCTGAGTATTCTGCCGCTTTTGACCAAACAGGTATCCTGGGCCGCCGGCAAGACACAGGGAGAAATTAACATCAGCGGTACGTTGGTTGAGCCCTCATTGCAGGGCAGCATTCTGGTAAACGATGGTACCGTCAAATTTGCCTGGCTATCAGAACCAATCCAAAAAGTAGCCATTGATATTCAATTTCAAGGTGATAAAATAAATATAAATGCGTTTGACGGGCATATGGGTTCAGGTTCATACCACCTATCCGGTGGCGCCAGCTTAGATGGCATGGCGCTTAAAGATTATAATATGGCATTGGTAATGGATACCCTTGGCGTAAACAGCAAATATTTCAAGGGACCGTTGAATGGCACCCTGAAATTAACGGATGAAGGTGGTAAACCTAAATTGTCCGGCAAGCTGGTGTTTGACCACGATACTGTTGATATTCCATTTATTCCGTTAACTGATTCTAATTACAACATTGCACTGGACATTGAGGTTGCTGTTGGCAATAAGGTACATTTATATAATCCTTACATGTATGATCTTTGGACAGCAGGGCATGTGAAATTTGGCGGCACTACCAAGGAGCCGGATGTATCGGGCCGTATACGCGTAGTACGCGGTACGGTGAGCTATTTGCGAACATCCTTTAAGGTGCAAGACGGCAGTGCTGAGTTTACCAGATTTGGTTCATTCGAACCGGTAATAAAACTGAGTGCTGAAACCCAACTGGAAAATACCACTGTTAAGCTGGCAGTCAATGGTCCGGTGAGTGCTATGGATGTCAAGTTGACATCAGAGCCGGCCATGAGCCAACAAGAAATATTGTCATTGTTAACTTTGCGCAGTCGATATTTTGAGAAGCAGAATTCCGGAAACGGTGCCGATACCGGCTTAGGACGGGATGAGATTGTCGGTCTCTTAAATGCCGGCCTGCAAATGCGTTTTCTTAGTGAAGTGGAAGGGGCTTTTCGTAATGCCTTTGGATTGGATGAGTTTAGGTTGGTGCAGGGCACTCTTTCGTCTAATACTCCTATCAACAGCAGTAAGAGCAACCAGGAAACTTATGGCGGACAGGAAGTATATAATCTGGAAATTAGTAAATATATTACCGACCGTTTAATGCTCAGTTATTCCGTGGGGGTTGACAATAGTCAACATTCTATGTCCGCCCGGTATGACATAAACAGGCATACCAGCATTACCGGCTCAATTGATGAACAAAACAATTCCCGGATTGGTATAGAAACACGGTTTAGATTTTAGTTAGGGACGCATGTTGGCAAACATGCAACATAAATGTGATTGAGACTGTTTAGAAATGTACAGATGCTAGGCACTCCACGGTCTGGCGGAGATGATTTTACCATCGCAGCTTGTTAGTATGCAAATTGTCTTACGTAGAGCGTGCGGCGCCGCAGATGGGCGTTTATAAACAGTCTCATGGAAAGAGGGATTATAGTATGCTGCTCAATCAATATCTGTCAGAATTAAAAAAAATCAGCCTGTTGACTCTGGATAAGGAACAGCTTATGTGGCAGGGTTATAGAGAGCAGGGTGATTTGGAATGCCGGCGGCAGCTTATTGAGCATTACCAGCCGCTGGTGTTTAAGGTGGCTATGCAGTGGCGGGCTGATGAAGCAACTATTATGGACATACTGCAGGAAGGCACAGTCGGACTAATTGAAGCAGTAGAAAACTATGATCATACCAGAGGTGTAGCTTTTAGTCTCTACGCCGCCCATCGCATCCGCGGCCGCATTATCAATTATATTGAACGGGAAGGAAAACGCAACTGGGCATATATTGACAGTCCGTTAGACAGTGAGCATGCAGATACGCTAGGCGACTATCTGATTGATACATCAGCCGAGGTTTCCAGCCAGGCTGAACAAAACTATTTGCTGGAACAAGTGAAAAAAGCTATGAGCAGGCTGCCGGCTAAAGAGCAGTTGGTATTAAACGGCGTATATCTGGAAGAACAGGAAGCCAGGCAGTTGGCTGAAAACCTTGATATGAGCATTTCTCATATCTACCGTCTGCAAAAACAGGGCATCCGTCGTATCCGCGGCATGCTTTCCAAATTCATGCAGCACTGGTAGGGGTTAAGGGCGTTTCCTAAAGAGGCTGTTCAAAAATGTTCAGATGCTAGGCGCCGGGGGTTTCGGGGCCGGAGGCGTACGGGTGTTGTCCGCACAGTCATATTAAGATAACCTATGAGACGGGTAATCTTGATTAATGAACCATGCTGCGAGCGCGCACGGTCGAGGACCGCGGAACCCCAGGTACGTTCTGTTGGAGACAGATTGATCATCGCAGTCTGTTTCTATGTGGATTATCTTACGTTGTCTGTACGGCGCCGCAGATGAGCATTTTTCAACAGACTCCGAGATATGGCGTAAATTGGCTAAAACACGGTGTATTCCTTTTCAATTTGCCAATCATTCAATATTTTGCCTGATTTTGGCGTTTGCTGCATGACCAGAATCTGGCCTCTTCACAGGACTATATAATTGTGGTTATAATAGGGGTGGTGAAATGGCGGACATTAAAAAGCATATGTCCCGGCATCTGCTCTCAGCCCGTCACTGGATCACACGGGCCGAGGAGTCATTTGCCAAGGAAAAGGACATTCGGGGTGAGCTTGATTTATTATTAGCTAAAGCTGAACTTCAACACGTCCAGGAAACCAATCGTTCGCGGCAGTGGCGTTATAAATACCCGCTGCTGAATCACGGGTTGGCTCTTGGTCTGTCTGCGATGCTGGCTGCGATAGGTTTTAGCGGGTTTTATTGGTGGATGCATGGCCGGGAAGCGGCGGTTGTCCCAATTCCATTAACTGTTCAGCAAGAAGCTAAGTATCCCGTTGCCCATGAGAATATAAAGGCAGATCTTCAAGCCCCCAGTAATGCTCAAACTGCCGTTCTGCCGGCGCAGGTCCAACCAATAACAAGTAGTGAGGCAACTAGTTCAACAGCGGTAAATCCGGCGACACCTGTCACGCCGCCGCCGACTAGTCCCCAAACTTCAGAGAGCCATGAGGGAAGTAATCTGTCTGCCCGTGCAACAAATGACAAAGAAAATATATTAACACCTGATGAAATGAAAAAAGTAATCAGGGCAGCAGGCAAATCCTTACGTGGCCAATGATGAACGTGTTTAAATAAACACGTTCATCAATTAAAAAAAGAGGCTGTTTAAAAATGTCCAGCTGCGCAGGAGCACGTTCTGACGGAGGCAGTTCTACCATCGCAGTTTATTCGTATGCGAATTGTCTTACGTAGATTGTGCGGCGCCGCAGATGGGCGTTTTGAAATAGACTCTAATAAGGAGGTAATGCATGAAGATACTCGGAGGCTATGGACATTTTCTACTTGCGGTCGTATTTAGTTTCAGTATTATTTGCAGCGCCATTGCTCCTGCATATGCCGTAGATATTACCGGTAAAACTGCTACAGCAGTAACCGTGACAGGTAACCATGCGCTGTCGGAAAGTGATATTATGGCAGTGGTTAAAGTTAAACCGGGTGATGCTATCACAGCGGATAAAATTAAGCAGGATATGCAGGCTATTTATGATTTAGGTTACTTCTTTGATGTGACAGCCAATTTTGAAGAAGTTCCCGAAGGTGTAAAAGTCAATTACACTGTATTGGAAAACCCTGCGGTGCAGGACGTTGTCATCAAAGGCAATACCAAAGTGTCAACGGACAAGCTTACAGGGATGTTGAAAGTGACGAAAGGCGAGGTTTTAAATACTAAAGCGCTGAATGACAATGCGCGGGCTATCGAACAATATTACCATGATCAGGGCTATATTCTGGCTAAGGTGAGCGATGTTTCCATGAGTCCCGGCGGTGTGCTGAACATCACTATTAATGAAGGTACGCTGGAGGGTATAAACATTAAGGGTAATGATAAAACCAAGAACTATGTTATTACCCGTGAAATGAAACTTAAGCCTGGCGAGCCTTTCAATGTTAAAGATGCCCGCCGCAGTATGCAAAGAGTATACAACCTTGGTTATTTTGAAGACGTTAACATGAAGTTGAATCCAGGCAAAGAACCTAATGCGGTGGTATTGGAAACAAGTGTAGTCGAACAAAAGACAGGAACCTTCTCAATTGGAGGCGGCTACAGCAAAGCCGATGGCATGGTAGGTATTATTGAGCTGGGTGATAACAACTTCCGGGGAACAGGCGACAAGGTGAAGATACACTGGGAGTTTGGCGGTAATGCTGCCAGCGTTTCCGGCAACAAGAACTATGAGTTTAGCTATACCCGTCCATGGCTTGATTCTAAGCAGACTTCGTTAGGTTTCAACATTTATGATATGACCAGTGAATATAACGATTATGACGGTCCAAACTTACGGTCAACTTACTACCAGAAGCGTCAGGGCTGGGACATTACTCTTGGACGTCCCCAGGGGGAATATATTCAAAACTATATTACCCTGAAACATCGCCATGACGATTATGTTGCACCGGTATCCGGTGTGGATTATACCGGTGTTGCGACTGATACTGCAACTCAAGACTTTAATGCTGCCCATCCAAATTATCTACACGATAATTTTGGTCTGACTCGCAGCGTAACGTTGATGAGAGTCTTTGATTCCCGCGACAATGTGTTCAATCCGACAGAAGGCAGCCGGGTATCATTGTCAGCCGAATTTGCCGGCCGGGCTTTTGGCGGCGACTTTGATTTTAACAAATATACGGCTGAAACAAGACATTACGT
>JAEYSJ010000064.1 GCA_023434855.1 Bacillota bacterium
GTCCCCACCTGGTGTCCTGGTTGCGGTAATTTCGGCATATTAACCGCACTAAACAAAGCAATCTCGCTGCTGGCCTTGGACCCGGAACAAATTGCACTGGTAACCGGAATCGGGTGTTCCGGTAAAATCGCTCAATATATTAACACCTACCGGATTGAAACGCTGCACGGCCGGACACTGCCTGTAGCTACCGGAGTTAAGCTGGCCAACCATCAGCTCACAGTAATTGCTGAAGGCGGCGACGGAGACGGGATGGGACTGGGAATGGGACATTTCATCCATACCGCCCGCCGCAATCTCAATATTACCTATATTATTCATAATAATCAAATTTACGGACTTACCAAAGGGCAGGCGTCACCAACAAGTGATCTGGGTACGATTACAAAATTCACCCCCCCGCCGCTGGGGAATGTGGAGCAGCCTGTAAATATCGTCCGTATGGCCTTGCAGGCAGGAGCCAGCTTTGTTGCCCGGTCTACCGCTGCCGATTCCCATCTTGCCGACATTATGGTCCAGGCAATTAGCCATAAAGGCTTTGCTGTCCTTGACATTCTCCAGCCGTGCGTCTCCTTTAATCATATCAACACTTATAAATGGTATCAGGACCATGTCTACCGGGTGGACTCACTTCAGGATTATGATGCTGCCGACTATGAAAAAGCAGCGGTTGTTGCCGGACAGTGGGGCGAAAAAATCCCGATTGGTGTAATTTATCGTACTCAGCGCATGACTTTTGACGATTCATTACCGCAATTGGCAAAAGAACCTTTAGTAAAGCAGCCGCTTGAGAATATCTCGCTATCTGCGCTAATGGATGAACTGGCATAGGGCTTGTACTTGTAAAAATCGACATTACATGATAACATTGGAATATAATTGGCAAACGGGATAGGGGTGCTAATATGCGGGTTAGCTTTTTAGGAGCAGCCGGAATGGTCACAGGATCGTCTTATCTGCTGGAGGCGGATGGTAAAAAAATACTTGTTGATTGTGGGATGTTTCAGGGATCAAAAGCAGACAAAGAGCTTAATTTTTTAGATTTTCCGTATGATCCTGGGTCAATAGACTGCGTCCTGCTGACTCACGCCCATATTGATCATAGTGGCAGACTGCCCAGATTATGCAATATGGGATTTAAGGGAAAAATCTACACTACGAGAATTTCAGCAGATCTTTGTGGCATTATGTTGCCGGACAGTGGTCATATTCAAGAGTTCGAAGCAGAAATTGCTAACAGGAAAGGAAAACGGGCGGGAAAAAGGCCAATGGAGCCCCTGTATACGGTTGATGATGCTTATAATTGCTTAAAACAGTTTTATCCGGTAGAATATCACAGCAAAACATACATTACACCAAACATAGCTGTTCAATTCCGGGACGCCGGACATATTCTGGGATCTTCGATGCTTGAGGTCTGGATCACTGAACAGCATAACACTGAGAAATTTGTTTTCTCCGGCGATTTAGGCCAGCCTGATCAACCGATTATCCAAGACCCCGAATATATTGAAGAGGCCGATTATGTGATTATCGAATCAACTTACGGCAACCGCAATCACGTTCATTATGACAAAGAAGAGGTTCTCGGCCGGATTATAAATGATACACTTAAACGTGGCGGCAACATTGTCATCCCCGCTTTTGCAGTGGGAAGAACCCAGACAATTCTATACTATTTGCACAAACTCATAAAAGCCGGGAAGATACCTGATATTCCGGTTATTATAGACAGCCCCCTGGCAATATCGGCAACCGATATTTTTATGCATCATACGGAGGTTTACGACCGTGAAGCATTAGATATATACAATAAAGAACATGATAATCCGCTGCATTTACCCCATCTGACTTTTACGAGAACAGCGGAAGAATCGAAAGCGCTAAACTTTCTGGACAAACCTGCCATCATTATTTCCGCAAGCGGAATGGCTGATGCAGGACGCATTCTCCATCACCTTAAACATAACCTATGGCGCCCTGAATCAAGTGTCCTGTTTGTAGGCTATCAGGCCGAGGGAAGCTTGGGCAGACGGTTGCTTGAAGGTGTCAGAAAAGTAAAAATCATGGGGGAAGAAATCAGTGTAAAAGCCACAATTTATAATTTGGATGGTTTCTCTGCTCATGCCGATCAGTTGCAGCTAATAAACTGGCTCTCACATTTCAAGAAATCTCCCGCAATCTTTATTGTGCATGGCGAACCTGCCGCTTCCGAGCCATTTTCCACCCTTATCCACGAACGGTTAAATTATTCAACCTATATTCCCCAGTATGGGGACCGCATTGAAATTGAAGGATCAAAATGGCAAGTTGAGAAATCAACTGTTGAAACTAAGCCGGATATCGCTAAACTGCACGAATATCTTGACAGGCTGGAGCACGAATACGATAGTTACCGTACACAGATTGAACGGCTTGTTGCCGAAGATCGCAGCAAACTGCCTGAAGCCATCGCAGGCCTGGAAAAAATAGAAGAACTTATTAAGAAGGCGATAAGAGATTCAAGAAGTTAGTATGTTATGGAGGAATTCCCGTGGATTTTACACAGTTTTTTTGGATGATCTTCCTGTTTTTCACAGTATGGCCTATGATAAAGCAGCAAAACATTGAACGGGCGCGGCTTCGACTGCATCGCAGTTTTGAAGAAAAACGCGGCTCACGGCTGATAACCATGATTCACCGTCAGGAGGCTATCAGCATTTTGGGCATACCGATCAGCCGGTATATTAATATTGAAGACTCTGAGCAAGTACTGCGAGCGATTCGTCTGACTCCTGACGACATGCCTATCGACATAGTGCTGCATACCCCTGGCGGCTTAGTGCTGGCCGCCGAGCAAATCACGCTTGCCTTAATGCGTCATCCGGCAAAAGTCACTGTCTTTGTTCCCCATTATGCCATGAGTGGCGGCACAATGATCGCCCTGGCCGCCGATGAGATCGTAATGGACTGCAACGCCGTTCTCGGACCTGTCGATCCGCAACTTGGCCAATACCCGGCTTCGTCTATAATTAATGCCGTAAAACAGAAAAATATCAACCGCGTAGATGACGCTACTCTTATCCTTGCTGATATGGCCGCCAAGGCCCAGCACCAGGTGGAGGATTTTGTTACCCAGATGCTGTCGGAGAGAATGCCTGATCAGGCTAAAGATTTAGCCAAAATGCTCACCGAAGGACGCTGGACACATGACTACCCTATAACCTGTGATAAATTAAGGGATATGGGTCTGTCGATAAATCCCGGCTTTCCCACCGAGATATATGAGCTTATGGAGCTATATCCCCAGCCGCCGCAACGCCGGCCATCAGTACAGTACATTCCGCTGCCGTATGGCGGGCGGGAACCTGTCCCGACAAAAAAGATGGGGTCATGAGTATTAGTTTTTAACAAACACAACGCCTCGGTTTTTGACCAAGGCGTTGTGTTTGTCTGGTGTTGTTCATTACGAAGCAATCAGCAGAAAGGTTGGAGAGAATGTTCTGGGATTATATCACAATAGTGGTGATTATCGCCGCTTTCGTTTTTCTGTTGACTGATGGGCTGCATGACGCCAGTTCGGTCGTCGCCACAATCATTGCCTGCGGCGCAGCTACACCCATGCAATCCATACTTTTAGCAGCCGGCGCTGGATTAGTCGGCGTTCTGCTCGGCGGCAGCGCGGTAGCCCACACTATCGTAAATTTGATTGAACTTCCAATAGACCATCGATTATTAATCATATTACTGTCCGCCCTACTGGCGGCGGTAGCATGGAATCTATTCACCTGGCAGCTTGGATTGCCATCAAGTTCTACTCATGCATTGGTCGGAGGATTGATTGGATCAATCTGGGTAGCTGCCGGCGCAAATCATATTACCTGGGGTTTCACCGAATTTTTAAGTCCGCAGCACCAAATCACCGGGATAATTAAGATATTTTTAAGTCTGATTATTTCTCCAATCCTGGGTTTTCTTGCAGCTTTTTTCCTGCAGCAGGTTATGAAATTGTTATTGCGCAACGCCCGCTTTTCGGTTAACACCTGGTTAAAGCGCAGTCAGTGGATTATGGCCGGAATACTGGCATTTAACCATGGATCAAATGACACTCAGAAAATACTGGGATTAGTCAGTTTGGCTTTAATTGCAAATAGATGGCTGGACTATGAGACAATCCCTCTGTGGAGTCGATTGCTTGGGGGAATGGTCATGTTCACAGGTACGATATTCGGCGGCTGGGCGATAATTAAAACACTGGGCAGAAAGGTTTTTCCGTTACGCCCTATACATAGCTTTAATTCATTGCTTTCTTCCGGAAGTTCACTGTTTATCGGAAATTTATTGGGCGCACCTATTTCCACAACACATCTGGTGGCAGGTACAATTATTGGGGTTGGTGCGGCTGATGAATACCGGATGGTAAACTGGGAAATAGGTAAAGAAATGGTGCTGGCATGGTTTATTACTATTCCAGCCTCAGCCTGTATGGCTGGTTTGTTATATATTGTGCTTAATAAAATAATTGGCTGAACGAACGTAAAGAGGTGAATCCTGATGATGAGACATGATTTCCTGGACAGCTTATTTCCGCCCCGCTATGACTTTTACGGAATGCTAACCAAACAGGCTGAATTAACCGCCCAGGGAACTTCACAGTTTGTAACATGGCTGAAAGACCCTTCACCCCAAAATTTTAATGATTTTCAACGTCTGGCAGATGATGTTGATATGGTAAGAATGAGACTCGAAGAACAACTCATTGAGGCGTTTACAACGCCCTTCGACCGTGAAGATATTTATATTTTTTCCGTACGGATGGACAGAATTCTTGAGTCCGTAAAAGCGGCATTACTATCTGTACAAGCCTACTCCGTTGC
>JAEYSJ010000050.1 GCA_023434855.1 Bacillota bacterium
GTTGTGTCTCATATCTACCCCGTACCTCACCGGAATAGCTGGCATTTTTGCCGTTGCCATCCATTTTCACTGTTTGTGAGCGAACAAGTGGTGCTTCTTCTACCTTTGTCGTAGCTTGCGAACAGCCGACAATGATCAGGCATATTGTTAGTATTGAAATAGTATTGAAACTGCGCGACAAAGCCTTCCACACTGTAAATTTCCTCCCTATATATCAGTTTATATTAGGTCCCTCTCTATGTAAACCGGGCATATACTTGTCGCTTAACCAACAAACTATTCCGGTTTTAAAGTTTCCATAAAACAAAAAAATTCGCTTGCCTTTCCGGCAATATTATCGGCAAATAAAGGCCGTTTATAATAATTAATACACTGAATCTAACCTCAATATTACTTCTTAACAATAGCATTAACAATAAAATCGACCAGTATATCAGTATAGTAACCCTGCTCATCTTTTTCCTGACAAAATTCAATTGTTCGCTTGTAACTGAAAGCCTGAAACAGTTTTAGTCCGGCATAGGCAAAGACTTCTTCGTCGACATCCCGCAGCTTTCCCTGCTTTTTCCCTTCACTAATTATACCGGCAATCATTGAAATAACTTCTTTCTCAACGATAACATTGCATTTAGTACTTAGAAAAACGGAAAACAAAGCATCATCGCTTTTTAGCAGTCGCGTAAGAAAGTTATCTTCGTTAAAATACACTATTGATGTTTTAAGCAATTGTACCAGTTTTTCAAGAGGGTCACTGATTTTGCCCATACGGGCCAATATCATTTCCCGGGCCTTCCGGTTTTCCCGGACAAACAAACAGGTAAATAAATCCTCTTTATCTTGAAATTGTTCATAAATCGTCTTTTTTGATATTCTGCAATCCCGGCTAATCTCGTCCATGGTCGTCTTTTTATACCCAAAGCGGTCAAATCTTTCCATTGCTTTATCAAGAATAAACGTTTTTAGATCGTCCAATAGTTTTCACTCCTCATGCTGCATTGGCCCATGCAAATTTGTAGTTAATAATATAGCCCAAATCCCCAATGGACTTTGTGGCTGTCACCACACCATCATTTATCCCTATAAAACTATTATAGTATCCAAGTTTCCAGAAATCAATATAATACCTACAAATTTATATAAGAAAACCTCTTCGCGGCCTTGGAGATACGACTAACCACAGAGGTCACAGAGTACACAGAGGAGATTTTATATCTTTACTTTCTCGTATTAAAATAAAACAAAATGATTGAGATTAATCTCAATCATTTTGTTTTATAATTATAAATATTACAACTTGTTTTTATTACGACGAGCTATTTTTGGGGTCCTTGGAGGCTGTTTTAGGATTAATAAACAGCTGACCTTTAGAATCAATTGCGGCATATGTTACTTCCGCTACATTTGAAATACCCCTTTCGGCCAGTTGTTTCTCCAACCATGTTATAGAATGATTATGTTTCTGCAAGTTTTGTTCAATGATTTCTCCATCCATGACCAACTCTAAGGGAAAAACAGGATCAGGCAAATGAATTCCAAAATCGATCTTGGTCATAGGCTGGTAGTCTGTTTTTTTTATTACACTTAGCTCACCTGACGTTTCGATGATGGCATATTGGACTTCAGACGGATCAAATACCCCTTGTTGACGCAGTTGACCGTTTAATTCATCAAGATCATAACGCATACCATCCATATTTTCTTCAATAATACGACCATTTTCAATTACGATTGTGGGTGACCCTTCAATCATTTTTCTGAGCGGACGGCTCTTTATTGTCAGCAAAGATACTAAATAAGTAAGTACTACAAATAATGCCAGATCGTAGAAATGGCTCCACACTTTATCAGGTTCAGCTGCCGCAACGCTGGCAGCAATTGAACCGATGGTAATACCGCTAATATATTCGTAAAAAGTTAATTGCCCCACCTGGGTTTTCCCTAAAATCCTGGTAAAAACAAGTAAACTCAAAAAAACCAGCGAAGTTTGCCAAGTGTCACGGATGATTTCTTGCCAATCCACTGTCTCACCTCCTTTAGTATAATGTGCCTATAATAATATAGGCTAGCCAAAAGACAAAGATTATATTACAAGTTTGTGTTAGGAAATATCTTGTTAAAGGTTAGACGAAACAGACCTACCAGCCAAAAATCAATTGGATGGTAGGTCTGTTTTCGCATTATACCCTATGCGTTTCTGTCCTCATAAATCTGGCATAGGCATCAAAGAGGTAAGACGGGTTTTGTCCTGAGCCCTCAATAAATTGCTCATCAATAAATAAAGTAGCGCGAATTGCATTTCTGAACTTTTCCTGTCGAAAGTAATTTACGAGCCTCGATGCTTCATCCTTACTTATGCTTGATATTTCACTGTGTACCGCCAACATTCCATGTTCTAAAAAATCTTCGAAGATTTCTGTAGATTCGGTACCTAAGCCTAATCTTTTAAATATAGAAAAGGAACGGTCTATTTCGTCACAAACAACTGGGTCCACCGCTTCTAAGAAGAGTAAAACTTTGCCTTTTGAACGGGGAGCGATCAACTCATTTAAAGACGTTGTGGTGCAACTGAACACAATAACGCCCTCTTTTCCTTATTTGTTATAAGCACCTAAACCGACATAATCGCAGTTCGGTTCCTCTTCTATTATTAGCGTCACTATCAGGGATATGCCCGCCAAATACTGTCAGGCCAGAAAATGCTCTTTAAATAAAGAGATATTACTTCATACTATCATGATGCCGGCTTGTGTTTCGGCTTAAAAACAGTGCTGTTATTAATGCTGTTAGCGGAATAGAGCATATTAAACCAATACTCCCTGTTATCGCTCTGGCAAATTCCGTAACAATTAAACTGAGATTAAGAACTCGTAATATCGGAATATTATTTTGTGCCGAAAGTAACAGAACTAATGGCAATGAACTACCTAAATAGGCTAAAATCAGTGTATTTGACATAGTCCCCATCACATCACGGCCAACATTGATGCCTGATTTAAAAATTTCCTTAAAGCCAAAATGTGGACAGGAAGCTTTTATTTCATATTGGGCAGATGCAATAGAAATTGCAACATCCATTACCGCGCCAAGAGCCCCTAATACGATACCGGCAAATAACACTTCCTTAAAATCAATAGCAGAAAGATAAGTTACTTTCAACATAATAGCCTCTTCACTGTCTAAGCCATTTAAGTGCATAAACTTAACAGACAATGAAGCCAAAATTCCGGCAATGGTGACCCCGCCCACAGTTCCTAATATGGCGCCCCATGTCTTAGAGTTCCACCCACTGACAGTAACCTGAGTAACGGTAGCAATGATGGCACTTGTTAACAGGGTAATCAGAGTTATGTTTAGGTGATATTTTAAGATTAAAGGGATCATACCTTGAAGGATGATAAAAATAGCAAAACAAACTACAAATAATGATTTAATCCCAACCCGGCCACCCACGGCTAACAAGCTTAGGGTGAATGCGCCAATTAAAATGTAAACATAGGGAAGCCTGTCATAATCTGCAATATTATAACTTTTGTGTGCCAAATCCTGTGACACAGCAACAATAACCTTGTCTCCAATACTGGGTCGAATTTCAAAGCCCGGCCTGTCCATCTCATAAACAATACTGTCAACTTCCTGTTCGCTTTCCGGACCTGATGTCAAATGAATTTTTACCCGTTCGGCTGATTTTACCCCTTGAATTTTCTTAGCTTGCTCTATTGGTTGTATGCCCACTACGACTCCGGTTATGTATTCAATCGCAGGTTCGCTAGCCGGAGCCGCTGAAGCAATTGTATTACCAACAGTAAGAAATACCAAAACCAGAAGCAATTTAATTATCTTTGTAGTCACAACATTCCACCGCCATACATTGGTCTTAAATCGTCACCTCATACAAAATACCCACTTATCATAACAGCAGTTACATATGAGCCATATTTAATAACCCTTTGTAATGTATTATTTACCTGTGATTTTCTTCCCAACTTCCGCGGTAATATCCTGACCACCATAAATCTGAGCGCTAATGTCCAGAACTACCTCTAGCCCTTTGGCATCCGCAACCTCCTTGACCGCAGCAACTACTTTATCCTGAATTGGGGACAATAATTCTTGCTGCCTTGCACTCAAACGCTGTTGTAATTGGTTAAAATAGTTTTGCTTTTCTTGCTCGTTTGTTATTGTTGCCGCTTTGGCATTAAAATCTTTTTGGGCCTGCTCTGTTTCTTTCTTAATGGTATCCTGAGCAGCAGCCATGTCCGGATGCTGGGAAAGCAGCAGCTGAAAATCTACGAAGCCGACATTAGCAACCGGAGCCGCATTGGTCTTACCGCTTTGCGAAAGAGCAATGCCACTCATTCCCAAAAGAAAGAACACCGTAATTACTACTGAAACTAATTTAACTCGCTTTGTCTCAAATTTAACCACTTAATTACCTCTTTTCTTATATAAAAGTAATTACATTGTATCATAATAATTTCAGCTTTGAAATCTATATATTCCCCAATCATGTAAGTCACCAAGAGGAATTCCCTTTCGATAACTTAGAACTGCAAATGATATTCTGCTATTGTTTACTATTCTTGGCAAAATTTTTATACCCACCCGATAAATTATATACTTGCTCAAAGCCATGATTAAGCAGAATGTTTTGAGCGGCATTTCCGGTGACTCCCTTATTGCAATATGTAACGGTAATTGATTCTTTATTCAGCGAATCCAGAACCGTCCTGAGTCTTTCCTGCGGAATATTCACCGCGCCGGCAATATGTGTTTGCTGAAATTGCCTGGCTTCTCTGGCATCAATCAGCTGCATGGCCTCACCCTTTTGAATTCTATCCTGTAGTTCATCTGCCGTTATCAGCTTTCTGCCTCGTCGAAGGATGTTATCCAAAATCATGCCGGTATACATCACCGGGTCTTTGGTAGTCGAGAACGGCGGCGCATAAGCTAAATCCAAATGCACTAAGTCTTCTGCCTTCGCGCCAAAGGTAATGGCAGTCACAAACACATCAATCCGCTTATCAACACCGGATTTACCGATAATTTGTACACCCAAAACCTTGCCTGTTTTTTTATCGGCAACAGCTTTAATGAGCATATCCTGCCCATGACAATATTCCGGTTTATCAGGCTTGATATTATGACAAATAGCAACCTCATAACCTTCGCGTTTTGCTTCTTTCTCAGTAAGGCCGGTTTGAGCCACAGCCATGTCAAATACTTTAAATATTCCTGTTCCCAGTCCTCCCTGAAATACCAAATCGCCACCGGTGATCTGATCGCCGGCAATTCGGCCCATTTTATTGGCAGTCGACCCTAATGGGCGATAGATCGGCTTGCCGGTAATTACCGAGAAACTTTCTACACAATCACCGCAGGCATAGATGTTCTTAATATTTGTCTGCATTTTTGCATTAATTTTGATGGCTCCGGTAGAACCAAGTTCGATGCCGGCTTTACGGGCCAGCTGTACGTTCGGTTTAACACCTACTGCCATCAATACCAAATCAGCTTCCATTACCTGTCCGTTTTTTAATACTACTTGGTTTACCGTTGGATTTCCTACCATACGAACAACGGAATCGCCTGTGACTACTTCAACACCTTTTTCTTTAAGATATTCTGCCAAATAAACGGCAACATCCGGATCTAGCACCGGCATGACATGTTCCGCCAATTCGACTATACTTACCCGGATACCTCTTGTAACCAAGTTTTCCGCCATTTCCATGCCAATGAAGCCTGAACCGACAATTACAGCCGTTTTCGGCTTTTCCTCCAGCACATACTTGCGAATGTTATCAGCGCTAATGACATTCCGCAAATAAAATACATTCGGTTTTTTGCTCCCATCAATTGCAGGAACGACTGCCTGTGCCCCGGTGGCTATAATAAGCTTGTCATACATTTCCGTAAAAATTTCTTGTGTAGTCATATTTTGAATAATAAGCGATTGCGATTGCGGCTGAATTTCCAACACCTGGTGGCTTGTATACACGTCAATATTATATTTTTGCTTAAAAAAAATTGCGTCCCGGGGAACCAATTGCTTACGGTCTTCAACCTGTAACCCGATATAGTAAGGCAGACCACAGCTTGAATAGGACACATCCTTGTCAGCATCAAATATTTTTATCTGGGCATCTTCATTATTGCGCCTGGCCTTAGCGGCCGCCGAAGTACCTGCCGCTACACCGCCGATGATAACAATCTTCATGTGATGACCTCCTCCGCAAAGGTTCTGTATGATAAATGTTACTATCAATATAATTCTGGATTTCCTTCATAACCTCCTCCAAACCTACAAACGAATTATCTACGTTATACCAAGATCATAGTCACCTGTTAAAATAAAATCGTACACATATTTTTTGATTCTGTTATACTGATACTATAATGATATAGAGAACGCTGAGATTCCCACACTAGCTTGAAAAAGGTGATTACTTGGATGCATTGTTTGTATTTATACTGTTCTTTGCTTCTTTGCTGTTCAGTATTTATTGCGGAGTATCAATACTTTATCCCCTTCTTTTAGGGCTAGTCTGTTTTACATTAATATCCCTGCGCAGAGGTTATAACCTTAGCAGCTTGCTTAGAATGATGCTTAAGGGATCAAAAACATCCCTGATTGTTATAAAGATTTTTGTGTTAATTGGTGCCATCACCGCCGTTTGGAGAGCCTGTGGAACGATTTCCTTTATCGTATATTACGGAATGGCCTTTATGAGTGTAAAATATTTTATTCTTGATTCCTTTCTCCTGTCCTGTCTTGTGTCCTTTCTGCTCGGAACCTCCTTCGGTACAGTAGGAACTATCGGTGTAGCGCTTATAGTACTGGCCCAAAGCGGCAACGTAGATATTAATACGGCAGCCGGCGCAATTATTGCAGGGGCTTATTTTGGTGACAGATGCTCACCCATGTCTTCAAGTGCAAATCTTATTGCTTCCCTCACCAATACAAAGCTCTACATAAATATAACAAACATGCTGAAAACTTCTGTCGTACCCTTTGTACTATCAATAATAGGCTATATGTATTTGTCCCATTTGCATCCCCTGGCTTTTTATAATAATCAAATCGTCCAAGAGATCCTGGATTCTTTTAATATAAGCATAATTGTTCTGTTTCCCGCTGTCATAATACTCCTGCTTTCATCCTTTAGAGTTGATGTAAAGCATTCAATGAGTATAAGTATATTGTCAGGGATACTAATTGGTCTCTTTGTGCAAAATATAACATTTTTCGAAATGATAAAGTTCATATTCTCAGGGTACAGCATGGATAAATCCGGGTTATTTGCTAATATAATCAAAGGCGGCGGACTATTTTCCATGTTTAAGGTTTCTCTTATCGTCGTGATCTCATCAGCTTATTCCGGTATTTTCGAGGGCACTGGCTTATTATGTGAAATCGAGCAACTTTTCGAAAAACTCAGCGAAAAAATCAGTGTATTCCCGGCTACAATACTCTCAAGCATTGCCACAGCCGCTTTTAGTTGCAATCAAACTTTAGCCGTAATGTTGACTCATCAGTTCGAGCGAAAGATATATGAAAAAAGACAGTTAAGCAATTACAGACTGGCGCTTGATATGGAGAATACCGTAATTCTAATATCAGCCCTGATTCCCTGGAATATTGCGGGAGTTGTTCCTGCCGCAACACTATCCGCCGACGCGGGTTTCATTATCTATGCATTTTATCTTTTCCTGGTGCCCCTGACTAACTTATTTACAAGAAAAATGATAATTGCAACTGATAGCACCGTGACAACGGCACCAAATAATTTCCCTTCAAAAACGGAGGCAGGAACCTGATTTTATAAAAGGTTTCAGCCTTGCTTACATCTAAAAACGATATGGGTTGAAATAATTGTTTAAGGAAACAAATAGTCTAACCTAGCCACCCGAAAAAGAATCATAACAATTGGCACTGTGACAATTGGCACTAAAATAAGCTGTTGTGATGAGATGCCCGCAAGTAGAGGAACGAAAATATCATATTGACCAATGTCCCAGTTTATCAGAATCAAAATTGCAACACCTAGAAGGCGATAGCATAGACGTAACTTTAGGCCAATGCATAATGTAATGATGCTGCTGGTAATCAAAAGATATATAAAAAAAAGTGCCTGATGATATTTCTCCAGATCTCCTGCCCAGGGAACCTGAAACCTGAATAATTTTCCTCCTTTGTTTACAAAGAATATAATTAGATTATAGATTGGCGCATAGGTAAGATAAATGATTACAAGTCTGAAAATCATTAATGGCTGTTTCTGCTGCAATATGGACCACATCCGTTTGCTTATCACATATAAAATACTTAATCCTATGCCGGTATAAACCGATTTCCACCAAAAGTGCTTGTAAACTCCGAGTGTTGTAAAATACCAGTCGACGCCGGTAAAGATAGCGGCAATACTGAGGGTAGAGCCCCAGGAAAGTGAGAAAGCATTAATTGCTACCGCGACAGCCGGAACAATTAATGAATTTGAAATATATGATCCTACATAGTTATCTAACTTTGGATCAGGCAGAATACCTGGAAAATAGTGATATCCCTCCATCAGTATCAACACTACTATTTCAAGCGGGTGAATGATGGCGGCAACATTCAGTTGCAATATCAGTAACTTCCAATCTTTTCTGTATATTAGCGACACAGCCAGTAATATCAGGCTAATTAATACCAATCCATAATACCAGTATGCAGATGGCAACAGTATCTTCCTCGCTCTCCCTAAATAAATATAGTAAGTAATATTATTTCTAATTACCTTGAAAATCACTCAAGAGCAAATATAGCATTGCAAAAAATGAACCCCAAAAATAAACCTACAAAAATAACGTTTATTTACTTTACTTTTGCTGCAATATGTAGTATAGTAATAAAAGCCCGGTATAATACACAAATGCGGTTAACCATTTATCCTTCTCAAACTAAGCAGTGAGGGAAGTTTCGATGAGTAATTTCCCATTCACTATTCTGGGTACAAAATTTGAGGAGGATTCAAAATGAATCAAGACAAAACTTTAACCTGCCGCGACTGTGGCGCCGATTTCGTATTTACTGCATCGGAACAAGATTTCTTTGCTGAAAAAGGGTTCACCAACGAACCTGGCCGTTGCCCTTCTTGCAGAGCAGCGCGCAAACAACAAAACAATCGTGGTTTCGGCCGCAGCAACAACCAGCAGCGTGAAATGTATGATGTAACCTGCGCTGCATGTGGTGTACAGACCCAAGTCCCGTTCCGCCCTAGCAGTGATCGTCCCGTTTACTGTAGAGACTGCTTCAGTCAAAATAATAAACGATATTAAGAATCAACTCCTCTGCTTTTAGGCAGAGGAGTTTTTAATTTGCACCCGCAGCAGCCTTACATAGCCAGCAAAGGCAAGTACTATATACTCAGTACTGCAGCAGCAAACAAATGAATAATTATTTTTTACGGAGGCAAGAAATTTGGATAAATTTAAACAATTAGGAATCAGTGACACAATTATCAAATCTCTAAATGAAATGGGTTTTGAGGAACCTACCCCGATACAAGAACAAGCTATTCCTGCTTTATCGAGAGAGCAGGACATAGTTGCCCAGGCCCAAACCGGTACTGGGAAAACGGCAGCATTTGGCATCCCTTTAATAGAGAAGCTAAAAGACAATACAGGAGCCAACCAGGGAGTTATCCTAACACCTACCCGTGAACTGGCCATCCAGGTTGCAGAAGAATTAAACAGAATTGGGCAGTTTACAAATGTCCGAGCACTCCCAATATATGGCGGACAAGATATCCAGCGCCAAATCAAGTCACTAAAGCAACATCCACAAATCATTGTGGCAACTCCAGGGCGTCTAATGGACCATATGGAGCGTCGGACAATCAGGCTTCAGGATGCAAAATTTGTTGTTTTGGATGAAGCCGACGAAATGTTGAACATGGGTTTCATTGACGATATTGAGCGGATACTAAATGCAACTTCTACTATACGCCAAACGCTCCTATTCTCGGCTACCATGCCTAAGACCATCCTGAATTTGGCGCAACGATTTTTGAAAAACCCAACTTTTATAAGCATTAAAGCCAAAGAAATAACAGTACCTCTAATAGATCAGCAGTATTTAGAACTCCATGACCGTCAGAAGTTTGATGTTTTATGTCGCCTGTTAGACATCCAGTCTCCCCAACTCTCCATAGTTTTTGGAAGAACCAAACGCAGGGTGGATGAAATTGCGGAGGCACTGAAAAAGCGTGGCTACTCAGCTGAAGGAATTCACGGAGATCTAACTCAATCTAAAAGAGATATGGTTTTACGCCAATTCCGCGAAGGAACAATTGACGTCCTGGTTGCCACTGACGTAGCGGCCCGCGGTCTGGATGTCAGTGGAATAACCCATGTATTTAACTTTGATATTCCCCAAGACGCTGAGAGTTATGTTCATCGGGTTGGTCGAACCGGTCGCGCAGGACGAACGGGGTTGGCTATTACTTTTGTAATTCCTCGTGAGCTTGATCATCTGCATTCAATTGAACGGCTCACCAAACGAAAAATTGCTCGCATTGCTATACCTACCATAATTGATGCAATCGAAGGCCAGCAGCGCTTAGCCGTAAAAAAACTGTTGGAACAGGTTGAACAAGGAAACTTCGATCAATATAAAGAAAGAGCGATAGAACTTCTTACTGAACTAGACTCTGTCACTTTATTGTCGGCGGCATTAAAAATGCTAACAAAAGAGCCTAATGCTATCCCTGTGAAAATCACCGAAGAAATGCCTTTGCGTGTACGGATGTATAGCGATAACCGAAGGACCTCGACGAAAAATTTTGTATCTAATACCCAATCCCGCAGTAAGACAGGACGATTTTTTGAAAGCAAATTACGAAAAGCATAATTGATTTGTTAACCTATGATAATTTGAAAGCCGATACCAGTAAAAATGAGGCCTAAAACCTCATTTTTTTTCAGTAACCCAGGATTGTATTGGATGGTTGAGATAATTAGACTGACGAATTTACAACAAAAGAGATCGGGATAATCCCGATCTCTTTAGTCGCAACTAATAATAGTTGACTAAGGTCTGTACTATTAAATTAGATAGCTGCTTTGTAAATGCCTTCGATTTCGGCTTGGGTAGCTTGTTTGGGGTTAGTCAAGCCGCAAGCGTCTTTCAGAGCATTGGTAGCAAGGGTCGGGATATCGCTTTCTTTGAAGCCTTTGAGATCATTCAAGCTGCCAGGGATACCGATATCAGCGGAGAGTTTGCGGATAGCGGCAAGAGCTTTATCAGCAGCTTGTTTAGCGGAAAGACCTTTAACGTCTTCACCCATAGCAGCAGCGATAGCAACAAATCTTTCAGGAACAACTTTGGCGTTGTAATCTTGAACTGCAGGCAGGAGGATTGCATTGCAAACACCATGAGGCAGATCATAGAAACCGCCAAGTTGGTGAGCCATAGCATGAACATAACCCAAGCTGGCATTATTGAAAGCAATACCGGCAAGATATTCAGCATAAGTCATCATTTCTCTTGCTTCGATATCTTTGCCGTCTTTAACCGCTCTTCTCAGGAAACCGGCGATCAGTTCGATAGCTTTAATAGCTGCGCAATCGGTTACAGGAGTAGCAATGATGGAAACATATGCTTCAACAGCATGAGTCAGAGCATCCATACCGGTAGCTGCAGTAAGTCCAGGAGGCATAGCAACCATTAAATCAGCATCGTCGATAGCGATCATAGGAGTGGTGTGCCAGTCAACGATAGCCATTTTAACGTGTCTGGATTCATCAGTGATGATACAGAAACGGGTCATTTCGCTGGCGGTACCGGAAGTGGTATTGATAGCGATTAAAGGCAATTGGGGCTTAGCCGATTTGTTAATGCCTTCATAATCTTCGATCTTGCCGCCATTAGCAGCAACAAGGGCGATACCTTTTGCACAGTCATGCGGTGAACCGCCGCCGAAGGAAATAACGAAATCGCAACCTTGATCTTTGAGTATTTTCAGGCCGCTGTTAACATTACCAACGGTCGGGTTGGGCTGAGCGCCATCAAATATAGCGAAACCAACACCAATTTTATCAAGAACATCGGTAAGTTTCTTGATGAGTTTGATTTCAACAAGCACTTTATCGCTGACGATTAAAGCTTTTTTGAAACCCATTGGTTTGATGTAATCAGCAACATCCTCGAGACACTGAACACCCATGATTGCCACTGGGGGATTAAAATACCCGTAAGACTTTTTGCTCATTAATAAATTCCTCCTAAAATATTATTTTTATCTATGTTATCAAAATGATACATAGCGAAGCCAACACTCGCAAAAAAAGTTATTTCAAACGTCCTACGCATTCCAATAAATGGAATTTTTTTTCCTTATTTATCCTTTGATTAATATTATTCTACCCCATAAATGAAAATCCTGCCATCGACTATAAAAAAAAAGAACAAATTTATAAAATTTATCGAATATTTTTTTAATATTAATATTCCCTTATAGAATATCGGCATGAACATTCTGTACCGACACAGTGTTCATGCCGATTTCAACACTTCTAATGATGTTGCCTTTGATTCGCGCCGGAAAAAAATATCGTTACCGGCAACAAGTATTTTCTCCAAAAATAAATCTGTTATACGCAACAATATTTTTTATCTTATACTAATTGCATTATCAACCATCCGGCGCAAAATTATACATTTATTTAAATTTTTTATTTACTACCACAATAAATATTCTTTGCAGAACCATTGCCATCCTACCGATAGGTAAAAAAATCCCTCATCCCATTCAAAGACCACATAAAAAGAGGTCGGGATTTCCCGACCTCTTGCTGATTGTTAATTATTAGATTGCAGCTTTGTAAATGCCTTCGATTTCGGCTTGAGTAGCTTGTTTGGGATTAGTCAGGCCGCAAGCATCCTTAAGGGCGTTAACCGAAAGAGTTGGAATATCGCTTTCTTTAAAGCCTTTGAGGTCTTTCAGGCCAGCAGGAATGCCGATGTCGGCGGAAAGCTTGCGAATGGCTGCAAGAGCTTTATCAGCAGCTTGTTGCGGAGCCAGACCGGCAACGTCTTCACCCATAGCAGCAGCAATAGCAACAAATCTTTCGGGAACAACTTTGGCGTTGTAGTCCTGAACTGCAGGCAGGAGGATTGCGTTGCAAACACCATGAGGCAGATCATAGAAACCGCCAAGTTGGTGAGCCATAGCATGAACATAACCCAAACTTGCATTATTGAAAGCTATACCAGCAAGATATTCAGCATAAGTCATCATTTCTCTTGCTTCGATATCTTTGCCGTCTTTAACAGCTCTTCTCAGGAAACCGGCGATCAGTTCAATAGCTTTAATAGCTGCGCAATCGGTTACAGGAGTAGCAATGATGGAAACATATGCTTCAACAGCATGAGTCAGAGCGTCCATACCGGTAGCTGCAGTAAGAGAAGGAGGCATAGCAACCATCAAATCGGCGTCATCAATAGCGATAATGGCTGTAGTATGCCAGTCAACGATAGCCATTTTAACGTGTCTGGACTCATCAGTGATGATACAGAAACGGGTCATTTGGCTGGCGGTACCGGAAGTGGTGTTAACAGCGATTAAC
Source organism: Bacillota bacterium (assembly GCA_023434855.1). The sequence goes on from JAEYSJ010000050.1 coordinate 13,612, forward strand.
GGCAATTGGGGCTTGGCTGATTTATTAATGCCTTCATAATCTTCAATCTTGCCACCATTAGCGGCAACGAGGGCAATACCTTTAGCACAGTCATGCGGTGAACCGCCGCCGAAAGAAACAACGAAATCGCAACCTTGCTCTTTGAGTATTTTCAGGCCGCTGTTAACATTACCAACAGTCGGGTTGGGCTGAGCGCCATCAAATATAGCGTAACCAACACCGATTTTGTCAAGAACATCGGTAAGTTTCTTGATAAGTTTGATTTCAACCAGCACTTTATCGCTGACGATCAAGGCTTTTTTGAAACCCATCGGTTTAATGTAATCAGCGACATCCTCAAGACACTGAACACCCATAATGGCTACCGGGGGATTAAAATACCCATAAGACTTTTTGCTCATTTGTAAATTCCTCCTCTTTTTTTTAGGCAATATAAAAAAGTCCCTTAACAGGACTTCCTTAGCGCACAGCAGATACGAAGCAGGCACATAAAAGACATGAGACAGATAAGACACTTTCTCAAATCCCGGTTGCCACTTCCTGGAGGGAAATTCGCGATTCGGAACTCTCTTAGTACAATCTATGTTGTCCTATCTAATTTATACCATTGTTCCTAAATAATGTCAAGCTAAAAATCAAACAATTTTAAAAATACAAAAAATTTCGATATTAATATTGCGTTTTTGAATTTTTTTCCATTTTTATATTTCCCATTAATAATGCCTGAAATAAAAAAAGACTGGGCTTGGGCAAATCTCCAGGGCCATCAAACAATGGTCTTTATTACATCTAAAATTTTATTTTTTCCCCAGGGTAGAAAAACAATATCACAACTTTGGAGATACTAACCACAGAGGACACAGAGGGATTTTACTATTATTCCTTGCAATATCTAATCAAGCCGTCCCTCTGTACCCTCTGTGTTAAATACATTAGCTACCGCCCAAGAACTTAAACACTTTGATGCTATTAAGAAAAACACAAAGTCTTTCGAGTTATGAGGAATTTATTTTTGGGTTAAATTGTTTGGACCTTCCGCCCCAATTAACACACCTTCATTCAACAGTGTTTCATCACTTTCCCATGAGTCAACAACCGTGCGGGCAGTACGATAATCAAATCCCATACCAATTAAATAACTGATTAAAGCCACTTCTATAAGAACGTGTCGCTGATCACCTTCGCCACCAAATTCCCTTAGCCCATGATTAACCGCCGGGCTAATTTGTAACAGAAAGTAATAGGCGCCATCCATCTGGTTAGGTGTAACGGAGACTATAGTCGTACGGCGAGAATTCGAATTCTTTAGTAACCCTTTTAAGCGCACTTTGCACCCTCCCTTAAATAAATGTCTAATATATACTATGAACATTTCCACATTATGTGAACGGAAGGGTATGTTGTCAATTAAATATTATTCTCCATAATATTGGAAATATGCAAAAAAATAAAATAAATTCTGATACAGCAGTAAAAGACTTGGCCACTGCCAAGTCTTTTCCCTATAACGCTAAAATTCAATACCTTTTTGTGCCTCTATTCCATTTTTGAAAGGATGTTTTACTTCTTTCATTTCGGTCACTAAATCGGCTCGGTCAATAATTGCAGGAGCTGCGTTTCGTCCGGTAAGAACCAGGTGTAGATTGTCCGGTTTTATACCAAATAATCGAAATACCTCATTCTCCCGGATGAATCCAAGATGAATTGCATAATTAATTTCGTCCAAAATAATCATATCCCATTGACCTGATACTATCTCCTTCTCGGTAAATACCAGAGCTTCCTGCGCTATTTCCTGGTGGGATTTACCTTCATCTGTTCTATTCCCAACAATACCATCCCCCATTGTATGAATCACAAATTTTGATCCAAGTTGTTGCGCCGCCAATAATTCTCCATAATTACTGCTGTTCTTGATAAACTGTACTATTAAGATATTAAAGCCGTGTCCCCAGGCTCGCATGCCCATACCTAGGGCCGCAGTTGTTTTGCCCTTGCCATCTCCGGTATTAACCATAATTAGTCCCTGTGTCCCACTCATGCTGTTTTCCTCCTTTAGGTGGCTATGTAAACTATTTTTGCCATCTTTAAAAAAACTACTACACACAACACACAATAAGTTCGGCCCGACCTCTGCTGACAGCAAAAAAGTCCGCTCAATGAGTGGACTTTTTTTATATTCCTATTAAGTGAAAACCTTTGACATAAAAATAGCAAATTTGTTCAGATACAACCCGTCATTAATGCTAAAATGTCAGAAATCTAAGACTTTTTGTTGAACCGAAAAATAAATTTACCTTTATTTGACTTGCAGTTATAATTAAGAGTAAGTTATGATTACAGGTGGTGCTTTAATAGTGACAAATAGGGATAAAGAACTAAACCAGTTACTGATTTACCGGAATATTTTGCAGGACGAGCTGGTGCAAAAACTATATTGCGCCATATCGACAGGAGAATGGAATGAATCTTGTTATGAAATCTCCAGTGAACTTATTAACCAGGCTGAACGCTTAGGGTTGTCAGGCAATCTGGTGAAGAGTTATCTTGTTTATCTAATTGCACGTGATGAAAATATTTTCAGTATGACTGCTGAAAAAAACGGGGAACAAATCGGCAAGAGTCTTTATCAGGCGGCCTTGAATGATATCATTGTTCTAAAAAGTTTTATCAAAAGCAATTGGACTCCGCTAGGAGAAATTGTTGCTGATTTTACCCCAACCCGGCTAATGGATAACCAACATTTTAAAGCTTTATTGGATTATTTTGTGGACGCTGGTGACAGCCATACACCCAGCCAGATAGTAGACAGGCTTATTGCCCACTATGTGCAACAAGGCTGCGGTGAAATGGCCGGATATACCGCTTTTAGATGGAATGAGCAAAAAGGCGTTGCAGGTGTAGACCATCACGACCCTATTAAATTGGATGACATCATTGGATATTCGCGGCAAAAGGCTGTACTGATAAAAAATACCGCTGCCTTTATCGCCGGTATGCCTGCCAATAATGTCCTGCTGGTCGGCGACAGAGGAACCGGAAAATCGTCCTCAATTAAGGCCCTTGTCAACCATTTCACTTCTCATGGATTACGGCTGGTAGAAGTAGCTAAACATGAACTAAAACATCTTCCTGCTATTATGAATATCCTGCGCAATAAAGGAAAAAAGTTTATCATCTTCCTTGATGATTTATCTTTTGAAGAATTTGAGGTAGAATATAAATATTTAAAGTCCATTATGGAAGGCGGAATAGAGTCCAAACCTGATAATGTGCTGATTTACGCAACTTCCAACAGAAGGCATTTAATACGGGAAACCTGGGATGACCGCAGTGGCGGTTCAGAGGAAATTCACCGTTTTGATACAATAAATGAAAAAATTTCGCTTTCAGACCGTTTTGGTATCACCCTTACTTATGTATCACCCACTCAGGATGAATACCTGCAAATTGTCGAGGAACTGGCAAAAAGAAATAACATCCTATTGCTGCCTGAGCAGCTAAAATCCCAGGCTTTACAATGGGAGATGGCACACAGCGGACGCTCCGGCCGGATGGCAAAGCAATTAATTGCCCATCTCCGGGCCGGGCAAGTTTAATTTAATATTGTTGTGGCAGGCCAACTGGCCTGCCTTTTCATTTAATCAACATTTATAGTTGTCGCCGAAGCTATCATCGGCTGTTTATCAGCATCCCTCGTCCGTTTTACCACTACAGGTGGCTTTATATAATTTTCTGTTATGCAGTACCCAGATCTTATCTGACAGATTTCCCGATTGCGTATTGCTAAGTGCTTTTTGCATATCAAACATCCTGGCATCAATAATATCAAGATAGTGCAGTATTTCTCCTTCAGGAATCATTGGGCGTTTGGGACTGCCGAACTCCGGCTCGTAATGATGGGTAAGGATCATATGTTGAAGCAGCATTGACACTTCTTCATCGGCACCCACATCCCGGGCCGCCCGGTCAATCAATTTTATGCCCTGGATTATATGTCCTAATAATTCTCCCTCCAAAGTATAGTCTGCAACTATACCCAAATCACCGGCATCCATTTCATCGACCTTGGCGATATCATGTAAAATGATACCGGCAAACAACAAGTCATGGTTTAAGCCCTGATAAATTTCCGATACTTTTTCACCCATAGCCAGCATGGTGGAAATATGATATAGAAGACCGGACCGTACGGCATGATGGTTTTGCTTAGCCGCCGGGTAGAGCAGCAGTTTATCTTTTTTTTCACTGACAATATGGTTAACGATGTTTTGCATATCGGAGTTTTTTATTTTGCTTATATACTGTAAAACTGTAGTATACATAAGTTCGGCTGGTTGGGGTGCTACCGGCACAAAATTACCAATATCCACACCGTCTGAAGAATTGACCGGCCGTATCTTCTCGATACGAAGCTGTATCCGGCTCTGCCACTCTGCTACAGAGCCCTGTATCTTTACCAGCACATGTTTGGCATATGTTTCTTCATCTTCCTGACTGCACTCCCATAATTTCGCATTAAGCTCACCAGTCCGGTCAGACAGCACAATATCTAAATATTTCTTTCCATTGTTCGATGTTTTACATTCCACAGATTTTATAAGAAAAAAATTCTGAACGATATCCCCTGGCTTCATCTGATTTATTTCTTTGTTATATGTCATGCTTGCTTCTCTCCCAAGTAGTTTTTTCTATGTATTCTAAATTAACCTGCCGACATCCTGCTATTGCCTAAGAAAAAGCAGGAATATGTCATATTCTGACACAATAAAAAAACGCCCAGCGTCTTTGCGTGTTTATTAGGCAATCACCACATTGTTAAAGACATTTCTAACCGCCAAGGTCGCCAAGAAAAACATTAATTTATTAATAAATGTTTAAATACTTGGCCTTTTAGGGATGTATTTCCTCGATTTAAGAATAATTATCTCACTATAAAAATATTCCTTGGCGTCCTTGGCGGTTAATCGTTTTCTCCCGGTATTGCGACTTATATAAAATAATCTCCTGGTTATATCATTTAATTGAATCCAAGCTGTCGTTAAGTTATATTTTTTTCTAAATATACTAAACTCAACTCACCCGTAACGTATTTGCAGTCAAATATCTTATACCCCAATTTCTTATAAAAACAAATATTCTTCTCACTTCTATATCCGGTAAATATCTCGTATCTGTTACATTTCTTACCAAACATAGCTTCCACTTCATTCATCAACTTCTTACCGATGCCCTGGTTTTGGTAGGACGGATGAACAATAAGCCTGCCTATCAAACAAGTGTTATTTTTTTCAAATGCTCTGACAGAACCCACAATTTGTCCATTAAGTAATTCTTTGAAAAAAACCTGATCATTAAAATCACTTATTAGTTCTTCCAGTGTTTGAACAAGCGGGAGAATGTTATAATCGTTGTATATCCGGGCTTCGGTTATGAATGCTAACCTCTGCAATGACAGTATCTCTTCTGCATCGGTGATTGTTGCGATAGTCATAACTACACCTCCTTACTTATTAATTTAAGCACTCATGGTGATTAAAAGTTTGTTTACAGGTATTCGTATAAAACAGCAGCACATACTAATGGCAGTCACTCCTTGTATGAAATGCTTGCTCTACGTTTAGTAGATAAATAGTCTGTACACACTGCAAATGAAATGTTATAATTTCCCTGAATTATATTCAGTTAGTGTTTTTAATACGACAGAACTTACCAATATCAATCCTTACAGCAAATACCAGCTGTGCAAGTGAGTCCTGGAAACACCTTGACAGTAGCATAACAGGAGGTCAAAAAATGTCCAAAGAAAGAGACCTGGCAGCCCAGATTGTCAATGCTGCCGGCGGCAAGGAAAACATTGCCGGTGCAACCCACTGCATGACCAGATTACGACTGACAGTTGCTGATATGGAAAAAGCCAATATAGTACAACTGAAAAAATTGCCAGGAGTATTGGGAGTTGCTGAACAAGCCGGCCAATTGCAGGTAATCCTGGGCCCAGGCGTTGTTAATAAAGTGGCTGGCGAAGTAAGCGGCCTGCTTGGGATAGGCATGGGCGAAGTTACTGATTTAAAAACCGCTTATGCAGATAAAAATCGCACACCATTTAAACTATTCCTGCGAAAACTGGCTAGCATTTTTGTACCTCTCATTCCGGCAATTGTCGCATCAGGTATGGTAGCAGGCCTGACCAATATCGCCACTCGCTTAGGCGCAGACCCCCAGGGGACATTTATTGCCATCCTAAACGTCATTGGCTGGGGCCTATTCTCTTATCTGGGCATTTTTGTCGGCATAAACACCGCCAAGGAATTTGGCGGCACACCAGCGTTGGGCGGCCTGGCCGGCGTGTTGATTATAAACCCGGCCATTTCCACGATAAATATAAATCTGCTGCCCCTGGTAAATGCTTTGGATAAATACTTTCCTGGTAACATTTTCACGATAAATATAAATCAGCTGCCACTGGTTCCCGGAAGAGGCGGCATTATTGGGGTATTACTGACTGCCTGGTTCATGAGCATGCTGGAAAAACAGCTGCGTAAATTTGTACCGAACATAGTAGATATTATTATCACGCCAACCCTTGCATTGCTAATTACCGGCTTCGCCACATATTATGTCTTGCAGCCGCTGGGCGGCGTGCTATCTGACGGCATTGTCGCCTTTTTTAAAAATCTCATTAATTTTGGCGGAATTTTTGCCGGCTTTATTCTGGCAGGAACATTCCTGCCTATAGTTATGACTGGCTTACATCAAGGCCTGACACCAATACATATGGAATTTTTGAATACCACGAAAGAAAATCCGTTGCTGCCCATTCTGGCCATGGGGGGCGCCGGACAAGTCGGTGCAGCTTTTGCCGTTTATCTCAAAACGAAAAATAAAAGGTTGAAAGAGATAACCAAGGGAGCCTTGCCGGTCGGCCTTTTGGGTATTGGCGAGCCGCTGATTTTCGGGGTAACCTTACCGCTGGGGCGCCCTTTTATTACGGCCTGTATCGGGGCCGGCCTTGGCGGCGCATTTCAAGCAGCTATGCAGGTAAAAACCATTGCCCTTGGTGTGTCCGGACTGCCGCTGGCGTTTCTCGTCAAAACCGGCGGTATCGCCTATTACCTGTGTGGTCTGTTTATTGCCTATTTAGCAGGGTTTGCAATAACCTGGCTAGTAGGCTTTGATGATCCAAAAGACGAGTAAATATGAGTAATATATAATTAACAAGGAGGTGGCAGATTCATGACTTGGGAAAAGGGCATTTCCGCTTATACCGGCTTAGGCTATACAGTTGAAGATAACCGGGATTATCTTCACATTTCCCGGAAATATGGTTACTCCCGGCTTTTTACCTCACTGCATATACCTGAGGCCGATCAACAGGCGGTGGTGCAGGAATTTCTCTATTTAACCGCCTACGCCAAGCGGTTAGGCTTTCAGGTCACTGCCGACATCTCACCCAAAGCCTTCAGCTTGCTGGAAATTGCGCCTGATGACACCGTTGCATTACTTAGTCTGGGTATTGACACTGTTCGGCTGGATTTTGGGTTTACCCCCGAGGAAATAGCAGCCTTTACACAAAAATCCGACATTACTGTTGAGATAAATGCCAGCTCGATAGACCGGAAAAATCTCGAAAAAATTATAGCGGCAGGAGCTGATGTCTCCCGCTTACGAGCGTGCCATAATTTCTACCCACGTCCGGAAACCGGCCTGTCGTACGACCTGTTTGCTGAACGGTCATCCATGCTGCGGGATTTCGGTATAACCGTCACAGCCTTTATTCCTTCACGCCACAACCCCCGCGGACCAATCTTTGCCGGACTGCCAACGCTGGAGCAGCATCGCCATGCTAACCCGGTAATTGCGGCTAAGCATCTGTTAATAAGCGGACTGGTTGATGGCATAAGCTTTGGTGACCCGCATGCTCCGGAGTCGGAACTGGCAGCAGTAGCCGCCCTTGACGCAAAATGCTTTGAACTGGAAGTTGAATTTGTTCCTGATATAAGCCAGGTTGAACGTTCTATCCTGCTGGCTCGGCATACCAACCGGACTGACCCCGGTGAACATGTTATCCGCTCCCAGGAAGCTCGAACCTTATGCCGCGGCAATGTTCCTGCCCGGGGAGCCCTTGACCGTCCCCGTGGCGCCGTAACCATTGATAATGCAGGTTATCTGCGTTATATGGGAGAGTTGCAAATAGTATGCCGCAGTCTTCCGTCCGACGAACGGGTGAACGTAGTTGCACAAATAGTACCCCAGGAGTTGTTTTTACTGGACTATATCCGACCCGGCTGTCTATTCCGTTTTAAGGAGGCACGCTGATGGACCTGGAAAAACTGTTGACCGAAGGCCGCAACCCCGCCTCTATCGGCATCGACCAGTTATCAACCCTCGATATAATAAAATGCATTAATGATGAAGACCAAAAAGTGGCGGCAGCCGTCCGCCAGGCTTTGCCACAAATTGCCCAGGCGGTGGAATGGACGGTGGACAGCCTTAAGACCGGTGGCCGCCTTTTTTACCTGGGAGCAGGGACCAGCGGACGTCTCGGTATCCTGGACGCTTCAGAATGCCCGCCTACTTACGGAACCTCGCCGGAAATGGTCCAGGGCCTGATTGCCGGTGGCGAAACAGCAGTCTTCCAAGCGGTGGAAGGAGCTGAAGACTCCCGTGCATTAGGAGAGGAAGATTTGCAACAAAAAGGACTGACCGCCAGGGATACCGTAGTCGGCATAGCCGCGAGCGGCCGTACACCATATGTTATCGGTGGCTTGCACTATGCCAGAGCCATCGGATGCAAGACTGTTGCCATTAGTTGTACCAGCCAGCCGGAAACCGGCCAGATAGCCGACTTATCCATCGAAATACTGGTCGGCCCGGAAGTAGTAACCGGCTCCACCCGAATGAAAGCCGGCACAGCGCAAAAAATGGCACTTAACATGCTCACAACAGCTGCCATGATCCGGCTAGGGAAAGTATACAGCAATCTGATGGTAGATGTACAAGCCACTAACAACAAACTGAAAGAACGAGCTAAACGTATCGTTTGCATGGCCACCGGCGTCAGTAAAGAACAAGCCGAACAAACGCTGGCAGAAGCGAAGGGTTCCGCTAAAATTGCTATTACCATCTTGTTAGCCGGAGTGCCATTGAGACAAGCCACAGAACTGCTAAGCGCAGCAGGCGGAAACATAGCCCAGGCGCTAGCCTTGGCGCGGCGCAGTAATTAGGGTTGGTTTTCACTGCTGAGGATACGAATCGGCATATCCCCCCCACTAATTCGAACAGGCAAAGCAACGGCAATATCCCCATCCACCTGAACTTCCCGCTTTTCAGAGCCACTGACTGTTGCCCTTTTGCCGCCTACGATTATCACGTGTTTGTGCTTATCCAGCCTGCTGCATAACAAATATAGGATATAAGTGAATAAGTCCCATCTGCTGCTCCCTGTAAAAATACACAGATAGACCTGCTGATCAGTAAGAGCCGCTGATGCCACCGCGGCAAAACGCCCGGCATAGTAATGGCTGTTCACAGCAATTACCGCTGCCGCGTGATATCTGGTGCCATCTACAGAGATATCATATCGCTCCCGCCACTTTCCCGCCAGTAAACGGCAAGCTTGATAAATGTATGCCAATTTGGAAAACTTCCGTTTGCAGCAGGATGAAACATTATTGACAATAAAGGCATCGAACCCTATACCGACTGAAGTAAGGAAATACCGGCCATTTACCTTTGCCGGCCAAATTACCCGTTCTTTTTCACTGTCTATAAGCCTGGTGAAGGAAGCAGGTGCGTCAGTCACTCCTAACTCCTTGGCCACCAAATTAACCGTCCCCGAAGGAAAAATCGCCAGCAACGGAATTACACCTTTATGTTTCCGTTTGAAAACAACAATGCCATTTACCACTTCATTCAACGTGCCGTCACCGCCGGCCACGATCAGTAAATCAGCCTGTTCCTTACATGCTTTTAGCGCCAAATGTTCGGCATGACCAGAGTAAAGTGTATCATGCACCACCAGACGTTTTTTTCCAGTGGCGAGGATTTCCAACATTTGATTTACATGTTTCAACGATTTCCAACCGGCTACCGGATTACGAATTACCCAAATATGATTAAAATTCATTAATCGCTTTCATCCTTTTTAAGATTTATACTTTTTGTTTCGTTTTGAAGCAGTGCATCTCCTGCTTATCCGTTATCTATTACTACGCATTAAGAACAATAAAGAAGGTATCTAAATACCGACTTTAAGAAAGCAGGTTTTCTTGTGGCTCGAGAAATACTTATCATCAGGCTTAGTTCAATTGGTGACATTGTTCATTGCACACCAGTAGCCACAGCTTTAAAAGCAGCCTGGCCGGACTGTAAAATCACCTGGCTTGTAGGTGAAGTTGCGGCTGATCTGCTTAGATATAATCCGTATATTGACGAAATAATTATTTGGTCAAGAGAACGTTTTGAGAAGTATCTCCGCGCCTTTGAATTCAGAAAAGCCTTTGAACTGTGGCAGGACTTGCAGCGCAGATTATCCGCAAAAACCTTTTATGCCGTTCTTGATGTTCATGGTCTCTTCCTCACCGGAATGATTGCAAGCAAAACACAGACCGGCAGGCGTATCGGTATGCGCCAGGCCAGAGAATTTAATACCCTGTTTATGACTGAGACGGCAGAACCGCTGGGCAAACATATCACGGATAAATACCTGGGGCTTCTAAAACCCCTGGGAATTACCCCGGTGAACAACAAAATGACTGTTATTGTACCAGAGGTGGTTAAACAATTTACAAAGAGTTTTCTAAAAAGCAAGGCCATTGGTCCGTACGAAAAGTATGCGGTAATACTACCGGGAACAACATGGACTGCCAAGAACTGGCCTGCCAGCTACTTTGCAGAAACATTACGTTTTATTTGTAAAGACTTCAAAATAGTTCTTTGCGGCGGAAAAGCAGAAATAAATTTAGGCAGGGAAATTGAAAAAAAAGCGGGGGTCCCGGTTGTAAACGCAATAGGTCAAACCGCAATACTTGAAATGGCTGGCATTATTGAACAGGCTTGTGTAGTCATTGGCGGCGACACCGGACCGCTTCACATCGCAGCAGCGCTTGGCATTCCTACTGTCGCGCTATTCGGACCAACAGACCCGGCCATATATGCACCACTCGGGCCAAAGAATGCCGTTCTGTTCAACAGACTTATGTGCTCTTACTGTCATAAAACAAAGTGCCCAAAGGGTGATGCAAATTGTATGAGCAGTATTACCCCTGAAAAGGTTGTGCAGGAAGTATACAATGTCGTTGAAATAGCACCGCATGTCCCGGCAAAAGCGACAAAAATCGATTTAACGATAGACAATAATCCCTTGCTGGGATTGCATTGACCGAATATATTCATGCTTATCATAAAAAAATCATAAGGATTAGAAAACACCAGCTACAGGCCGGTGTTTTTTTGTCTAAAATAGTCATTTTAGCTGAATATTCCTAGAGGAAAAAGCAGTTCCATGTCGAACATAACATGGCAAACATATATCAAACAAAAATCATATAATCATGCTCTTAGAAAAGTGTTAATAGCAGGTGTTCGCAGTAATCATGAAACTGTACTGTCTTCAGTCATAGTTACATTTTTACTACCATCTTCAGGCCCCCTGGTGAAGTTGGTTTTTTTATTTGCATAGTTTGCCCTGCTCCCCCAAGTTTAAATTCCAATCCGGAAACAAAATACATGAAATTGAAAGGAGCTGTAGTTTTGGTAGTAAAAGATTCAAACCGCAGGCTGGATTTGTTGGGTTATACTGTCATATTTGTATTTATTATTCTTATTAGTCGTCTAGCCTTTTTACAAATCGCCCACGGCAATGATTTTAAACGGTTGTCCGATAATAACCGTATCAGACTTATGCCGATAATGGCTCCCCGCGGTATTTTTTATGACCGCAACGGAGTGCCACTTGTTTCTAACCGCCCCGGTTTCACAATATCCCTTGTCCCTATTTCCGGACCGATTCCGGATGATGTAATTGACAGGCTTGCCGGCTTTTTGGGCATGAAGCCTGACGAAATCCGGCAAAAAATCAGCCAGCAGGATAATCCCCTAGAGCCAATCCGGATTAAAAATGACGCTGGCCCCGATATTGTAACGAAAATTAAGGAACATCAAAATGACCTGCCTGGCGTGATTATCGAAATTCAGTCAGTAAGAAATTATGTTAACAATGAATTAGCCGCTCATGTTTTCGGCTATGTCAGCGAAATTAGCGATGCAGAACTGGAAAAAAAGAAGGCTGAAGGATATAAAACCGGCGATATTGTTGGCAAATTCGGATTAGAAAAAGTCTATGACAAAGATATCCGCGGTGTCAATGGCGGCGAACAAGTAGAAGTAAATGTCGGTGGACGGCCGATAAGAATGTTAGGTAAAAAGGAACCGGTACTTGGCAGCAGCCTGGTGCTGACAATAGACGTAAAGATTCAGAAAGCCGCTGAAAAGGCGATGGATGACCGCCTCAAATACCTGCAGACTAAGCTGGGAAATATTAATGCTAAAGCAGCCGCCGCTGTTGTAATGAACCCTAAGACGGGTGAAATCCTGGCGATGGTGAGCCGTCCGGCATTCAATCCGAACCTGTTTAACGGCGGTATTGCCGCCAAAGATTGGAAGGTTATTAATGATAATCCCTTTAATCCTATGGAAAACAGAGCTATTACCGGCGAATACCCTCCCGGCTCTACTTTTAAGATTGTAACAGGCACAGCGGCATTAGAACTGGGAAAAGTGACTCCGGAGGAAAAAATCCTTGATACCGGTCATCACTGGCTGATTCCGAAAGGCAATGCTGCGGGTGAGGCACTGGGATGGATAAATTTCAAAGTCGCCTTGTCTAAATCTGACAACGTTTACTTTTATGAGATGGGCAATCGGCTTGGTATCGACAACCTGGAAAAATATGCCCGGATGTTCGGCCTTGGTGACTATACCGGCATAAATCTGCCAGGTGAGGCCGACGGCTTGGTTGCCAACCGTAAATATAAAGAAAAAGCCTATGGCGAAGACTGGTATCTGTCGGAAACCTTTGACGCGGCAATTGGTCAGGGATTCCAACTGGCAACACCTATTCAAATGGCAATGGTCATGGGGCAGGTAGCTAACGGCGGCCACCGTTTCCGCCCTTACCTGGTGAGCAGAATGATATCGCCAAACGGAGATACAGTTAAAACATTTGCCCCCGAAGAAGTCGGCAGTGTAAAAATATCTGACCGCAACCTCAACCTGATCCGGACGGCATTGCATGAGGTTGCGCTGCCCGGCGGTACCGCTGCATATGTATTCGACGGCTTCCCTGTTTCAATCGCCGGCAAAACAGGCACCGCGGAAAATCCCCATGGGGACGACCATGGCTGGTTTGTTGCCTATGCACCCTTTGAAGACCCAACGGTCGTCGTAGCCGTCATTGTCGAGCAGGGCGGCTACGGCGCGGACTCGGCAGCGCCAATCGCCCGAAAAATACTGGAAGCGGCATTCAACACTCCGCCTCATAAAGATGCTGCCGACGATGCGGCTGAAGAAGCTGCCAAAAATAGCGCCCAGGATAATGCCAAAAATACGGCAAATGATGGCAAGAAGACAAATTAGTCTAAAACACCATTTAATGCAATAGCTAAAAAGAGTTTTCGCCAGCCACCGGTTCTCAAAGCCGGTGGCTTTTTTGCTGTATCAGAATTTATAACTTTTCGGGCGACTGCAAACAGTTGATTATCTGCAGATTAGCCGAAAAGTAACTTAAATTCTTTACTGTTCGAAAACGGAACGTTTTTCTTATGTGCGCAAGAATTTACTCCTGGAAGGAACATCTTTCTTTTGTTGGATATAAATTGTTCTGAAAAAACCAGACTTGCAGGGATTAAGGAGAACACTTAGCCCGTTTTTTTATGTAAGAAAAATTTTCTTTTTTTTCGAATGACATATGCTTTATTTTGACTAATTACCACATTTTATTTTAGTAAAATAATATAAAGAAATGAAATTAAGTGTAAATAAAAAAACAATGGACAGATAGTCATATTAAATTTAATTATATCTGTTTTAAATTAGTAAAGCGGTTGAGATATCTTTAGCAAAATTAAGGTGGTATTATGGATTACACTAGTCTCTCCGTATTATGTGCAATGGCCGGAATTGCTTGTATGATTCTTGTATATCTATATCTTTATGCCCTGTACCGCGAGCGTTATATGGGTATCTGGATAATAACCTGGTTCGGCTTTGCTTTGCGCCTTGTTTTCTTTGACTCCGGAATGTTCGATTGGAAGCATTCTCTATTGGGTTTTATTATCTATGAAATTGTGTATATTAGCACAATTCTACTGTTTTTGTGGGGGCAGTATCTATTTGTCAATAGGCCGCTTAAAGGCTGGTGGCTGTTCTGTGCTGGTGGCGTTTTTATAATAAGTGTTGTATTTGCCTTAATGGATTTTCCTTTTATTTTAAAACACACTTTTCCAGCCTTGCTTGCCGGTGCTATCCTTGTTAATATAGGGTTATCTTTTATCTACGATTTAAAGATTAAAGGTGTAGGTAATCGCATCACCGGCTATGCCTTAATCCTCTGGGGCATACTTACAGCAACTACTCCGCTTACCCTTGGTTTGCAATTGTCCTGGGTAATTTCAATCCAGTATACTATTTTCGGCGTCCTACGAATAATAATTGCCTCCGGCTTATTACTAGTATATTTTGAAAAAACCCGTGCGGATTTGCTCAAAAGAGAAGCTGGTTTTAGACTAGTAACGGAAAATGTAGTTGATGTAATCTACCGCTATATGCTGTCGCCAGAAGCCAAATTTGAGTATATTAGTCCGTCGGTACTAGCAGCTACCGGTTATTCACCTGCTGAGTTCTATGCTAATACCAACTTGATGCATCACCTGATTCATCCTGATGATCTGCCTGCGTATGAGAATTTTCTTGCCAACCCCTGCAAATATAATTATTTGTCGCTCACATTGCGTTTAGTGCGTAAGGACAAGCGCATAATCTGGATTGAAAAAAAATGCGTTTTAACCTATGAGGAAAAAGAAAATACGCTTTGCTTGAACGGTATCATCCGGGATGTCACCGACCGCAAAGAACTGGAGCAGCTTACCGCCCGGGCGGAAAAATTAAATATGGTCGGTGAGATGGCCGCTAATGTTGCTCATGAAATACGCAACCCTCTAACAACCGTCAGGGGCTATCTGCAGTTAATGTCCAGAAAGCCTGAGTTTGGCAGCTATAAACAACGCTTTGATCTGATCCTGGAAGAACTGGACAGAACCAATGCGATTATTAGTGAATACCTGTTATTAGCCAAAAATAAGCGGATTGAACTAAAAAACTGCTGTTTAAATACTATTGTCAAAAAATTATTTCCCTTAATTCAGGCAGATGCCAACGCTTCCAACGTGGCTGTAAGTATCAGTCTTAAAAGGGTACCATTGCTTCATCTGGATGAGAATGAAATCCGCCAGCTAATACTTAATCTGGTGAGAAACGGGATGGAAGCTATGCCCAAGGGAGGCGAGTTGACAATATGTACAAGATGCACCCGAGATAACAATCAGGTTATCTTGGCTATACATGATCAGGGAAGCGGCATACCTGATCATATCCTCGAAAACCTTGGCATGCCTTTTATAACTACTAAAGATAACGGAACAGGTCTGGGTTTGCCAATTTGCTACCGAATTGCCAACAGGCATAATGCCACTATTAATGTGAAATCCGGAGTTTACGGAACTACATTTTTCGTTAGCTTCAGTCCGTCCCAATTTGTCGCATAAAGATCAGCAAACCTTCCCCGCCCTGGCGGGGATTTTTTTATGCCCCCAAGAGTTTGCCATTAATATTTTAAGGGTCCAACCTTTATTCAATCTTTGAATAAAGGCTTTTTTGTTTCCAAAAATGACATTGTTTTTAAAAAATAGGTAGGAATTAGCATTTTTTTGTAGCAATCCATTAATTTGGAGGTGATAGCAACGAAAACATAATAATCATTCTTTCATATTCCCTGTAATTAAAACAAATAAAAAGGAGGACATTTATGATAAACCACTCAGCGTTACGTGAACAGAACATAGAAATCGGTATTGCTGCAACTCTGGAAGAAAAAATGGAAATATACCGCTTCCGCTATCGTATCTATGCAGAAGAAATATCTTTTAAACTTGTATCAGCTGATCATGACAAAAAGCTTTTATATGATAAACTGGACGAATGGGGCCTGCTGTTATATGCCAAATTAGGAAGGGAAATTGTTGGTACAGGTAGAGTAAATATTGGCAAGTTTTCCGATTTTCCGCCGGAACTGGTAAACGCTTTTCGCATGGAGAAATTCATGAATTTTTACAAGGATACAGATGACTATAACTTTGCTTTCGCATCCAAGGGTATGATTGCGCCAAGCTATCGGAGTTCGCCGGCACATAATTTGTTAATGGCAAAAGTTTACGAAATTTATGGTAAAAACAAAGTACAATTTGCTTTTATCAATTGTAATTTCCATCTGATTCCGCTACATGAGTATTATGGTAGCCAGCGCCTGAAGAAAAATATATTGGATCCCAACCTTGGGCCAATGGCTAGTTTTGTCTTATTGGTAAATGATATAAATCATTTGCAGGCAGTACATTCCCCCTTCTTGCATCTAGCCCATAAAAGAAAAACATTGCGTAGTCAAAAGAGTATCAAATGGTTCTACGAAGAATTTGCTGAAATCCTGGATAATACGGTAAACAGCCAGTTAGTAACCCAGGATGAGTTATGGGCAATTTTGGGTGACCGGTTAGGGTACAAGCCAAACAAATCACTATCTATCCTGCATGGCTTATCAGCAACCGAAGCCAGGAAATTTTTACACTGCTGCGGCATTATTGTTCAATGTGATGCCGGCGATTATATCACAAGCCGTAATGACGTCAGTCAGGAACTAAATATTCTGCTATCAGGCAAAGTACAACCTGCCTGTGTAGTACCTGGGCAACATTTTGGTGAAATAGGGTTAGTGAACAGAACCAAGCACACAGCGAATATTATCGCGGCAACCGACGCGGAAATACTGGTTTTGTCCTTCCATTATTTCAGAAAATTCCGTCTTAATTATCCGTCAATTGCCAATAAGATTTTAAAAAACTGCCAAAAATTATTTTCACCATATGGCAATACCGCTTCAGAAAAGCAGTGATTCCCCATACCTGCAGATTTGAATCCTGCCGGCGAAAAAATGGAATCGGCTAATTAGCTCAGTCTACTACGTTTTCCAACATAGTGAAAAAGCAATAAGGCTTGTAACCTTAACAGGTACAAGCCTTATTGCTCTTAGCGGAAACTTGCAGCTCTCTTACTGTCCCATCTGCGTCCAGAACCGTCTTCAATAATAATATTCTAATTCAGCGTTCTGCCGGAACATATACCGGTTCCTCTTCGATAACCTCTTTAATAAATATTGTGAGGATAAAACCCAGTACAGGCAGCAAAGTCAGAATATCAAAAACCACCGGTAAACTCCAAATATCGGCGACTCTGCCCAAAGCCAGCACTCCCATACCGCCCAGGCCAACGCTGAATCCGATGGTCAGGCCGGAAGCCATACCGACATTATTGGGCATCATCTGTTGAACCAGTACCAGGCTGCTGGAAAAAGAGGCAGATAATAAGGCACAGGCGCCGCCAATGGCGGCAAATTCCCATGTACCGCCGAGCGAATCAAACAAATAAAGCATTAATGGAATAGGCAATATTGACCATAGCATTACCCGTTTACTGCCATACTTGTCGCTCATTGTACCGCCGACCAATGTGCCGATGGCACCGGCTGCCAGTCCGGTGGTCAAAAGGGAACTGGCATAAAGCTCGCTACCATGCAGATAGGAAACATAATATAAAGGTATAAAAGAACTAATTCCTGAACTTACGGTGGAACGTACCAATACCACGCCTAACAAGGCGAGCAGCGGTTTAGTAAAAGATATTTTAAATTTGCTTGCCCCACCGCCGCCAGGACGTATCGCCGGCAAGAATGCCGCCAGTTTATACAATGGAAGAATAATTAACAGGTTGGGAAGAATATACCAGAAAAATTTTTCTCCTCCCCCGTTAACCAGCAGAGTTGCCAGAAATAAGGAACCTAAGGCGAATCCTGCATTCCCTCCCACTACGAACATGCTGACACCTTTTCCCTTGGACGCACCATCACAACAACGATTGGCCGTCTTCGCGGCTTCCGGATGAAAAGCGGCAATACACAGGCCGTTAATTACCGTACACAGCAGCAATAAGGGATAGTTAAATGCAAACAAAGCCCCCAGCATCGCAACACCGGAAAAGAGGCAGCCGGCAGGCATCAGCCATGGCCGGGGACTGCGGTCGCTCAGATATCCGAAGATAGGCTGAATAGTGGAGGAAGTCAGGTTTTGCACCAAAATAATTGCGCCTACCTGAGCATAGGTCAGGGCAAATTTTGCTTTAAAATAAGGCAAAGCCACCAGTAAACCACCCTGGGACAAATCAGTGACTGCATGGGCGGCTGACAACAGTATTATTGTCAGGGGAATATTTTTTAACTGAGTAAACATTACATCACTTCCTATTCATTGTCTGGCGGTAATGAACCGCCGCAACATTTCTATACCGGCTTGATCCAGCACACTGGTAAATTCCATTACCGGCACACCGGACGGCACAACTGTTTTAACTTGTTCAATATGTGCCAGCGAGGTGACGACTAAATCAACCTTATTGACCAGTTCCATAACGGCTGCAGCTTCGTTTAAGCCGGCGTGGTCCAGTATGATGTGCTGAATGCCCGCCGCTTCCAGTGATTTCCGCATTCTCAACGCTCTTTCTTCCGTGCAGCAAATCAAACCAACTTTAGTACCGGCGGCAAGCTGCCCAATGCGGATAAGGGTATCCAGTTGGGGTGCCGCCATAATGGCCATAATTTCTTTGCCCAGTGGTTCCAGGATTGCTTTTACGTCTTCAACGTGGAAAAATGTGGTAATTACAAAATCAGCGGAAATCACCCAGTCCTCTTCCATTCTTTGCGGCAAATCGGCTAATAAGCATCCTTCAACTGAGATATCCTTAAGTTCTTTTTCCAGCTCTTGTTTATAAAAGCCCAGGTCTAATTCACTGCATTCAACAAATAGCGCTCTCATCCGGCGACTTTGCCCGAACCCTAGAACAGTCTGGCCAAAGATAATTGTGTACAGATCGTGGGGGGTAAAGCCCAGTTCGCGCGTACGGCAGAGCATTTCCTGCGCCAGGCTAATGAGCGCCTGCTTATGACCGTCATCAGGAATAGGCGGCAGTTTTTCGGACACATAAGTCCCCTGCCCGTGTTTTACGACAATCAGCCCTTCTTTTTCCAGCTCTTTGTATGAAGCAATCACCGTATTCCGGTTGATATGCAGAAAAATTGCCACATCCTTGGGGGCAGGCAGCCTGTCGCCAGGTTTTAGTTTGCCATTTAATAAAAAATATTTAATTTGCTCTTTTAATTGCTGATATATTGGTATTTCCGAATTTTTGTTGATACGAAATTCCATTTAGAAACACCTCATGTAGATAACTAGTTTTATAGTACTCTAGTAAATAATAACAGTATCATTAGCAAAAGTCAATAATGATAATAAAAAAACCACCCTGGCTAGCACAAAAAATAAAAACCTTCAAACACTGAACTGTTGAAGGCTTCTTCTACACAAGTATATATCTCTACTGACATATCTAATGCAATTAAACAGCAAACCGGTCTCTCAGCTTTTGCCTAACGCCCGGGTAACGATAATCCGTAAATCTTCTATCGTCAAATGCCGCGGGCTGTTCGGCAGCAGCCGGTAAGAGGCAGCATCTTTTACGATGTTTTCCAGGTTCTCACTGCCGATATTCACATCAGATAAGGTGTCAGGTATACCAACATCTTTTTTAAGCTTGTTGATAGCTACAATGGCCTGCCAGCCTGCTTCCCTGTCTGTTATTCCATTAACATCTTCATCGAATGCCACTGCAATATCACGAAACTTAGCGTTACCGTCCTCCCAATAGTATTCCATCACATAAGGCAGCATGATACCGTTAGCCACACCATGAGAAATGCCAAACAGAGCTCCAATCGGGTGG
>JAEYSJ010000228.1 GCA_023434855.1 Bacillota bacterium
TGCGCTTATAGCTTATACTAATTTATGTCTTTCCTCGATAGCTCAATGGTAGAGCACTCGGCTGTTAACCGAGTTGTTGTAGGTTCGAGTCCTACTCGAGGAGCCATTAAAATGTTTGATAAACAGGCTTTCTTCGGAAAACCTGTTTTATAATGCCTGGGCCTATAGCTCAGCGGTAGAGCAGCCGGCTCATAACCGGCTGGTCCCTGGTTCGATCCCAGGTGGGCCCACCATTTAGACATTAGACATTAGACGTTAGACGTTAGATTTTCCAAAATCTAAAATCAAAGGTCTAGAATCAAATACGGCCCGTTGGTCAAGCGGTTAAGACACCGCCCTTTCACGGCGGTATCGGGGGTTCGATTCCCCCACGGGTCACCAAATAGGATATTGGCCATTGGACATTGGGATTTTTGATAAAACAAAAAAGATGTTCAAATATAATAAATTATCGATGATGTTAGCAAGAGATTCCAACGTCTAAAATCTAACATCAAATATCCAAAAGGGCGATTAGCTCAGCTGGGAGAGCGCCTGCCTTACAAGCAGGATGTCGGCAGTTCGATCCTGTCATCGCCCACCAATATAACAGTTAAATGCAAAGCGATTGCTTTGCATTTTTTCTGTATCTAAGTATACTATATACATACAAACATTAAGAGGTGGAACGTATTGCGACTTGGTGAACGATTAAGCACAATTGCGTCTCTGGTGCCAATAGGCGCCAGATTAGCCGACATCGGCACCGACCATGCTTATTTGCCGATAAATCTCATCCAACGCAAAATTATACCATGGGCAGTAGCAGGCGAGGTCAATAATGGTCCGTATCAATCAGCGAGCGAGGCTATTGAAGAATATGGCTTGGGGTCACAAATTTCTTTGCGGCTTGGCAACGGCCTGGCGGTACTTTCCCCCGGAGAGGTAGATGTTGTTGTCATTGCCGGTATGGGCGGAGCTACAATTACTGATATACTGACAATGCAGCCTGAAGTAACCCAGTCGCTTAACGGGCTGATACTGCAGCCGATGATCGCCGCCGCAGCGGTCAGACGCTGGCTAATTGGTCACAACTGGCGTATTGCGGATGAAGCAATCGTTCAGGAAGAAAATAAGTTATATGAGATTATCGCGGCGGAGCAAGGGATTTCACCGGAACTTGAACCCATTCTTTATGAAATTGGTCCAGTGCTGTGGCTTAAAAAACCGCCTTTATTAAAAACTCATATAGAGCACCTGATAGCGCAGAATAAACGAATTTTGGCGGATATGTCTGCCAGCGCCAATGCGTCTAATTCAGCCAAGTATCATGAGTATGTTAACAAAATTAAACAATTGGAGGCCAAGCTGATATGTCTGTAAAATGTCAGGTTATAATGGATGCAATGGATAAACTGGCACCGCGCAATCTGGCGGAAAGCTGGGATAATGTCGGTTTGCTTGTTGGCAGCCCGGCGCAAGACATTAGCAAAGTTCTTGTTGCCCTTGATGTAACTTTGCCAGTGGCAGAACAGGCTGTGGCTATGGGTGCAGACATGATTATTGCCCATCACCCGCTTATTTTTAAAGGGATTACCAATGTCCGGACTGATTTGCCTCATGGACGATTATTGTCCCGTTTGCTAAAGGCCGATATTGCTGTCTATACCGCTCATACCAATTTGGATATAGCGCCTGGCGGCATTAATGATATATTGGCAAGTAAGCTGGGTTTACAGGGTATAGAACCACTGGCCGTGACTACTTCTGAAAGATTGCTTAAATTAGTGGTATTTGTGCCGGAAACACATGTAGAACAAGTGCGTTTGGCAATCGCTGCTGCCGGTGCCGGCCATATTGGCAATTACAGCCACTGCACCTTTCAAGTTGCGGGGACTGGAACTTTTGTGCCACTGGAGGGAACTAATCCGTTTATTGGCAAACAAGGGAAAATGGAATATGTTGCTGAGTTCAGAGTGGAGACCATTCTGCCGGAGAAAATCAGCAGGCGGGTAATTAAGGCCATGCTTAAAGCCCATCCTTATGAAGAGGTCGCCTATGACTTATACCCGTTAACTAATGAGGGCACGATCTTTAGCTTAGGCCGTATCGGCAAACTGTCGTCTCCTATGGACCTTGCCGGGTTTGCCACCCAGGTGAAAAAAGCATTGGCGATAAATTTTGTCAGCGTTTGCGGACCTCATGACAAATTGGTGAAAAAAATTGCGGTATGCGGCGGCAGCGGCGCCAGCTTAATTCATAAGGCGGTTTTTGCCGGAGCCGATGTACTTGTCACCGGTGATGTAAAATATCATGAAGCACAAGACGCCCTTGCTGCCGGTATGGCCGTCATAGATGCAGGACATTTTGCAACCGAACAACCGGTTGCCGCATATATAGCCGAATACCTCAAACAGTGCAGCACCGGCGGCAAATGGCAGGTAGAAGTTAGTGTAGACACAGTCGGCACAGATACCTTCACTATTTATTAGAGACTGTTTAAAAACGCCCATCTGCGTTGTTGCTCCCCTACGTTTTCGCTCAACGTACTTCCTCGTACGCCTCCGTTCCGGTCCTCGTCGCGCCTCCATCTGAACATTTTTATACAGTCCCATTGCGTTAAGGTTGCGTGTTTTAAAACACGCTCGATTTGACAGGCGTTCGCCTGTTTTTTTGTTTTAAATAATGCTTTTCTGAATAATATTGTATAAGAGTAATACACCAATAATTAAATATCTCCATATAATAACAAACAATCAGCCTTAATTGATTGTCAGTATGCAAAAATATGCTCTAATTAGTTAATCAGTACTAGGGAGTGAGACCGATGAGGTTCTCCGTACGGCGAAAACGGACAGTTCCATTATTAACTCTGCTATTTGCGTTGCTTTTTGGATTATTAACATATAGCTTCTGGATAATGGAAATTCATTTGAAGCCAACTCTGTTGGCGATAGCGGAAACAAAAGCTACATTCATAGCTACCCAGGCCATAAATAATGTTATTAATGAAAAAGTAAGTAACAGCATTGACCCGCAGACATTGGTTACAGTCAAAGTTGACAGCCGGGGGCGGGTGGTGTTAATACAACCTAATACCATGGAATTTAACAGGCTTGCCGCCGATACTACCATTAAAGTACAGGACGCCTTAATGGATATTGGCGAAGAAAAAATCAGCATACCTGTCGGTCAGGTTTTTGGCAGTCAATTGCTGGCAAGCATGGGACCGAAAATAACGGTAACGGTTATACCTGTCGGCACGGTACAGGTAAAAGTAGTCGATAAATTTGAGCAGGCCGGAATAAATCAAACCAGACATATGGTCTATCTTATGGCCACTACCCAAGTCCGTATTGTTGTACCGTTAGTCAGCAAAAGCGTGCATGTTGCTACTCAGGTCCCCATAGCTGAATATGTGGTTGTCGGTGAAGTGCCAAGCACATATGTGCAGTTTCCTTTCCCTTTACCTAATGAATTCAGCGGTAATAGTAATAACGACAATAATAATGATAATAACGGTGAGAACAAATAAGAACAACAAATTGCCAAAAACCGATAATTGTGTTAAAATAATGCCTGATTTAGATTGTGTGAAGGGGAGAAACAGTTTATATGTCAGGACATTCCAAATGGGCTAATATTAAACATAAAAAAGGCAAAGTGGACGCTATCCGTGGCAAAGTGACAACGAAGATCAGCCGTGAAATAACCGTTGCCGCCCGCATGGGTGGCGGCGATCCCACAGGCAATATGCGTTTGAAATTGGCGCTGCAAAAAGCGAGGGAAAATAATATTCCCAAAGAAAATATCCAACGCGCTATCCAAAAGGGTTTAGGAACACTGGAAGGCAGCAATTATGAAGAAATGACTTATGAAGGCTACGGCCCTGGCGGCGTTGCCGTTATGCTGGAAATTATGACCGATAACCGCAACCGCACGGCAGCCGATATAAGGCATCTATTTTCTAAATACGGCGGAAATTTAGGTGAGTCCGGTTGTGTATCCTGGATGTTCAAGAAGAAAGGCTTATTTGTCGTAGATAAAGCAGCTGTCAACCTTGACGAAGAAGAACTTATGATGATCGCCCTAGACGCCGGGGCGGAAGATTTGCAGGCAGAAGAGGATGAGTATGAGATCACTACCGCGCCTGAAGATTTCGATAAAGTCCTGCAAGCTCTGGAGCAACACAAAATTCCCACGTCAGTTGCCCAAATTACCATGATTCCGGAAAATACGGTGGCGCTTGCCGGTGATGATGCTGTAAAGATGATGAAATTGGCTGATGCGCTGGAAGATCATGATGATGTCCAGGAAGTTTACGGCAACTTTGATATTCCGGAAGATATGATGGAAAACGAGTAAATCAAGATAATAGTGGTGGTAACGCGTTTGCTCTACAAAAGTTAATGGGGCATATAGATATTTTGGCATTTTCGGTTTAAATGACATAAGTATAGCCGCAGGTGTACAGCTAATTACTACTGTATGCTTGCGGCTCTTCTTTTTGTTTGTTTTTCGTGAGATTCGGGAAACAATGGTGTATTAATAAAGAGAAAATGGACGAGTGGTTTTTTAAGGAGCATGGGTATAAACAAAAAAGCCCGGAAAGTATCCGGGCTTATCTTATGACATAACTAAAGCTGCCACACCTTGGGACTGCTGTAATTGTCTAGCTTGAGCTGAAATCTCAACAATATAAGCAGGGCCAATGGTAGCCGCTAGGTAATCGTTAATATCCTGTAGATCATCATCGGGTGAATTCTGATGTGTACTAAGTTTGAGATTATAAGCATTATTAGATACTGCAGTAGTACTATCAACATTCATAATATTCACCTCAATAAATTTATTCTTAACTTTACTATGCTACAAATAGCAACAAATGTCAATACGAAAAGAGATATCTATTGATAGAAATTATTGATTCTTTGTTTTATTAGAGAAAAAGTGTCATATCATACCACTGAGATCCACCGTGGGTTGATTTTGAGATTCCGTTATTCACATAGCCAAATGACTCATAGTAATGAACTAACCGATCCTTGCAGGTCAGGATAACGCTTTTCCGGCTGGTATTCCTGGCTAGCTGAATAAAATGACTCATTAACTGAGCCGCAATTCCCTGTTTACGGTATTGAGGAATTACGTCCAGTCCAAAAACGGTTAAGTTTTTACCATCCGGTATATGATGCCGCGCACTATGAAACAGTTCATCATAGATAACGGCGCTGTTAGTGACACAGCCGTTGATGAAACCAACTAACATTCCAGCCGTTTCAGCTACCAGGAAATATTCAGGAAATGCCGCAATCCTTTCTTTGAAAACTACTAGCGGTGCTGCTTCTGACGCAGGAAAACAGACTGCCTCGATTTCAGCTATGCGGTCTAAATCTTCCGGGTCAATTCCCCGGATTGTTACTTCTTGCATCTGGTACCTCCCATATATCTTAAGTACAGATCAATATTAAAATGATTATATCACGGTTCATTGTTATTGCGTATATGAATTCACGCCAATGCGTTCTGAGCTAAATAATTTCCACCTGTTTAATTCTGCTGTTTCCCGGAATGTTAATAAATGGGTGTTATTACACTATAACAATTGTTACAAGTAAGGGAGTTGTATTAAAAATGAAACCATCCGGATTTGTTCGGAAATTGGACCAACTTGGTAGATTAGTTATCCCCAGTAAACTGCGCCGGACCTTCAACATAGAAGATCAAGATCAGATGGAATTTTACGTGGATAGTAACCAGATAATTCTAAAGAAATATGTAGTTCCCTGTGATTGTATATTCTGTGGGAGTGCGGATGAAACGATTAGTTTTAAAGGTAAGAATGTTTGTAAAGAGTGCTTAGGGATCATGAAATCAAAAAAGTAGATAAATAATTCCTTAATTATTGTCCGTAACAAAAACCAGTTCAGGCTGTTAATATAGATGCATATTCTCTCCCTTATAGCCTCACAGCATTGCTGTGGGGTTTTCTCTTTATATAGAAGGCCATACTTTAATGCTTAATGCGCATTATTGAGATGAAAGTCCTATAGAACTTAAGACATTCATCTCAAGGAGAAATAAAACATAAAAGGAAATATATTCTTTAAAAAATACAATCATTTGCTGCATACAACCGTTTTTTTAAAGTCCGATAAAGCTTAATTGACAAGCGAGGGGGGCAATAAATAATGGAAACGGGGATTATCTTATTAATAGGTTTATTATAAGTGGTTTTTCCGGACTGTTATGCGTAGTAGCTGTTAATGAAGATGTACGTATAGAAGGGTATTGGCGTAAGGGAATGTAGTAATTAAGATTTTGAGGATTTATATTTATAATGTAGTAAAGATAATCAAATCTTTGGTTAATCAAGAAAATAATATATCGCCCCATGTATTCTTTTTGTATTTTTTGGAAACACTCAAGGTAACGGTGAAATAAGGAGTGTTTTCTGTGTTTTCATTTTCTAAAATACCTTTTCCTAAAATGACAAAGTGTAATATATCGCTGACTATTAGCGCAATTTTAGTCGTGGGATTATTGACATATTTAATGGTATATTCGCTGCAAGGCAAGAGTCTTATACCGCAGGGGACGGAAGTAGCTAACCAGGATAATAAAATTAAGATTTTAGCTAATACTGATATAGTACAGCGGATTGTCTATCTTAAGTGCGGCGATGAAGAGATTTTGCAAACCAAGCCGGCAGATAATCTGGTGGGGATGAACTATAGTCAGGTGCAAAAGACTTATCCTGGCTGGACAATTGACAAGTTTGATGCGCTTGATGTTGAAATGACATTAAAAGTGGACAGTTTGTGCCGTGAACATGCGAACAATATATTTATCGGCGTGAAAGACGGCTATGTTGCCGTTTATTACGGCAGACCCGGACCAAAAGCTATTTTAAAAGAAGTAACAAATATACCGGTGAATAAGCTGATGCCGCAGGATTTGGAAGAATTGCGGCGGGGTATGGTAGTACAGTCCAGGGAAGAAGTATTGCGGACATTGGAAGGAATGCAATCGCGGTAGAGGGGGTGTGATCCCCTCTATTTTTGTTTACGGCTGAAACTGCTAAACAGCCTTGCTTTAATTAATTTTTGCGGGTTTTTTAAACACACTCGCTATTCTGTTATCCCACATAAAGGAATAAAGGAGAATACTGTCGAAGTGTTATCTAGATTAAAGGGAGGCAGTTAATGATATGTTGGCACTTGGCATAGACCCCGGTACTGCAATTTGCGGGTATGGACTGGTAGAGATAAAAGGCAGCCATTTGCGCGCCTTGGATTATGGGGCGGTTATGACCGGCTCGACTATGGCTTCAGCGCAGCGCCTGGAAGTTATCTTTCGTGAAATTGATTTGCTTATTAAAAAATATAAGCCTGATGTCATGGGTGTTGAACAGCTTTTCTTTAACAAAAATGTACGTACCGCCATGGCTGTGGGACAAGCACGTGGCGTAATATTATTGGCGGCAGCGCATAATGAACTCAACGTGGCTGAATATACTCCATTGCAAGTTAAACAGTCAGTCGTTGGTTATGGCAAGGCTACTAAAGAGCAGGTGATATATATGACGCAGCGTTTATTGAGTTTACCTGATAAGCCCAGCCCGGATGATGTGGCTGATGCTTTGGCAGTGGCCATTTGCACCACTCATTGTAATAGTTTGAACAAGGTATGGGGAAATAGGCGATGATTGGTTATGTTCGCGGCACGGTGTCCCATTTATTTACCGATCATTGTTTTATTGATGTCCAGGGAGTTGGTTACCGCATATTTATTGCTGCTTCTACCAGACAGCGCCTGACAGTGGGTGCGGTGGCAACATTATTTACCTATTTGCATGTCCGGGAAGACGCCATGCTGCTGTATGGTTTTTATACCCAGGACGAGTATGATTTGTATTCGCATGTAACCTCGGTAGCAGGAATTGGGCCTAAAGTTGCCATGGGGATTTTGTCGGCAATATGTCCTGATGATTTCCGGGCGGCAGTATGTCAAAAAAACATGGCTGTTTTGACGAAGATTCCCGGAGTAGGCAAAAAGACAGCTGAACGGATAGTCCTTGAGCTAAAAGATAAAATAGGCGTAATAGCAG
>JAEYSJ010000234.1 GCA_023434855.1 Bacillota bacterium
CTTAAGAAAACTGTCCATTTCAGTGTAGCCTATCCAGCAATTTTCACAGCCTCTATAAAATGTGGTAATTGACCATCCTTATATGGGTCCGGCATTCTCAAACTAGCTATTTCTGAAATATCATTAATCAAGGGATCATCTAAATGAGGAATTTCATCTATTGGATGAATTACTTTAGCTCCCATAGCTTCTGCTACTGTATAAAGATGAGTGTAGATATTTAAGCCATCATAACCAAAAGTTTTATAAGCTTCAATATGGGCATTAGCGAGAACTTGGCCGCTTTCCCTTAATTGAGAAACATTAATCCCTACTACCTTAGCTGTTAAACTACCTACAAAAGGAAAGCAAGGCAAACGGTCAATTTCTTTTCCTTCGCTATAGGCTTTCATTCTTTCTATCGGGGTCATTAAATCTTTTATCACTAGTAACCACCTCCTGGGTTATTTAGGTATTCAATTTTCCCAATAAATCATGATATCAGTTCTTTAGCCAATCTAACGGCCTCCACAGCATTATCAATGTAAGCATCAGCACCGATTCTATCAGCAAATGCCTGAGATACAGGACCACCGCCGATCATTACTTTGTACTCTTCCCGGCTGTCATTCTCTTTTAGTAATTTTATTATTTCTGACATGCCGTCCATCGTTGTGCTCATTAAAGTACCTATGGCGATAATTTTGGCATTTTCTTTTTTGGCGGTTTCGACAAATACCTGCGGAGATATATCACGACCTAAATCTACCATTTCATATCCTGCTGTTTCAAGCATCATTTTGACAATGTTTTTTCCTATGTCATGAGTGTCACCTTCAATGACGCCAATAACAATTTTAGCCTTTTTTCTTTCTCCACTTTGTTTTATATGTGGTCTGAGCACTTCGAGTCCTGCGTACATTGCATCAGAACATATCAAAAGTTCCGGGATAAAATATTCTTCTTCTTCATATAATCGCCCAGCTCTGGCCATACCGTCAGAAAGCCCTTTATCGATAGCTTCAAATGCATCAAAACCTTTATCTATCACCTCTTGGGCAATACTTCGAGCATTATCTTCTTCCATATCCACAACGGCATCAGACAACTGACGAAAATATTCTTCCTTAGTCCGAGACATAGATTGCTCCTCCTCTATTTATTTAACTGTTAAAATATACCTATATATAATTTTTATACTAAATAAATAATTTGTCAATATATAAATTGAGTAAAAGTATGCACCCCCCTTTGGAATTTCCGCTAAAAATTGATTATTAATTATTCGCGGACAAGTCCCCATTTTTTGCACGTAAAAAAGCCATGAATCCAAGCGCCTTTCAAGACAAGCTTACCTTCATGGCTTTTAAAACGATAATAGAGTTGTCCTATATTTTTCGAAACCGACTTCATTTATGCAGTTCTTATATATAGTAAGTACGTCATAGCCTTCACAATATGTAAAGATGCTTTTTCTTTACAATATTATCAAAATTTAAAAGCTGGTTGACTTTTAAAAATTAGGGTACATCAGAAAACACAGTTTGAATCTAGTCCTTAAAAATCTCTTGCCAAATTCTCTAAGTCGTCTGTCATAGTAGCGATCTCATTAATTCGTGCATTTATTTCCTGAATCGCCGCTGTTTGTTGTTCAGTAGTCCTCAATGTGGAGTTGGAGGATGAAATTGTTTTGGTAACTGATTTTTGGATGCGCAAAGTCAGATCCCGGACATTAACGACGGTGTTCTTGGATTCAATTGAAAGCTTGCGAATTTCTTCAGCAACCACGCCAAAGCCGCGGCCGTGTTCTCCGGCACGGGCCGCTTCAATGGAAGCATTTAATCCTAAGAGATTTGTCTGGTCGGCTATTCGCTTGATACCGTCTAAGACTTGATTGATTTCCTCTGATACTACATGGACATCTCTTATTTCTTCATTTAACGAATGTTCATTCGCAGTAACCTCTGTGGAAGAAGCCGCTAATTCCTGCATAGCTGCAGCGATTTGGCTGATAGTGTCGTGAAGGTTGTGGGCCATGTTTTTTAATTTATATTGCTCATAACCCATTCGGGAAAGAGTGTTAACTACGATAAACAACACTTCTGCCGCTGCGTGAATAGCATCTTTCGGTACAATCCGGATTTTTTTGACGGCTTCAACATAGCCATCAGGGTCAACCCCGATTTCTCGCGCAATTTTGCGGAAGTAATCTTCATCCGGTGGTGCGGAGAGTACCTGCCCTCCCAGCATTGTGCCGATCTGGCGACTGCCTAGCATAATTGGAGCGGCAAAGTCAATTAAACCGGCGTGGCAATGATAAACTGCGGGACGCCCTGTTCTGACAGCTTCCTCACCACCCTTATGATGTGATTCGGCGCAGCGTTTATCACCGATCGCCGTTGCATGAGTAAACTTAATGCAAAAGTCGGTATAATAACTCGGCTTAGTCACCGGGTTGCCTTCTGTATCTACAGTAACACTGGCAACTCCCATTCCTTTAGCAAAATTATCCTGAAACTTTTGTAAAAAATCCAGATCAATAATATCCTTAAGACCAAGGTTATTCAAATCGTCTTTTCTTTTAAAATTTTCGGTTGACATAGCTACCTCCCGGCTTTATTATTCCTTAATGATTCCAGTCAGCTCATAAAATATGTTTATCAATTTCTTCAATCAATAAAGCAATTTCCGGTTTTGAAATTTGCACCACCGCGCCAAGACCTGTGCCTTTGCGCCGCATTTCTTCGTTAATTAGCGAAGAGAAAATAAAAACAGGCAATTCGCGAAGTTTATCGTGGGCTTTAATGCGTTTAATTAAATGATGACCGTCCATTTGGGGCATCTCGATGTCAGTAATCACTAAATTGGCGTATTCATCTAAACTTCCGGATTGCCGGGCATAACCTTCTAAAGCATCCCATGCCGCTTTGCCATTTTCATAAACGGCAAGATTACTATAACCCGAAGCATTTAGAGTGCTGCATAAAAGTTCGCGCAGCATTTTTGAATCTTCGGCGACAACAATTTTTTTGTTAGTCCTTTTTTGCATCGTTTCTCCACTGGCTTTCGGTGTAAATTGCAGTTTTCGGGCGATTTCCGGGCTAATTTCGGTTAATATCTGTTCGAAATCAAGCAGTACAATTAGTTTGTTGTCCATTTTAATAATACCTGTGGCAACTTGTTCATCCGCCACCTGCGGCAGCGGTTCCATGTGCTCCCAGGATATGCGGTGAATACGTAAAACATCGTTTACAAGAAAACCGATAAAAGTTTGATTGAATTCGCAAATAATAATATGTTGCACCTTTTCCGCAAATTTTTCACTTGCAAGACGGGTGCCAAGATTAACTAGCGGGATAATTCGACCGCGCAACTGTAATATTCCATCTACGCAAGCTGGAAGTCCAGGAAGCATAGTTACAGGGACGGGATTGATAATTTCGCGTACCTTTGCGACGTTAATGCCGTAAAAAACATCGCCTACAGTAAACTCAACAATTTCAAATTCATTAGTCCCCGATTCAAGTAAAATACCCTCTTGGTTGCTATTTGTCATACTACACCGCCCCTAATTTATTTAACGAAGGATAATGATTAGGCAATTACCCTGTTGAGCGCTTCAAGAACCCTATCTTCCTGAAATGGTTTAACAATAAAGTCTTTGGCTCCCGCTTTAATGGCGTCTAAAACCATGGCCTGCTGCCCCATAGCGCTGCACATAATAATTTTGGCGGCAGGATCAAGTTTCATAATTTCCTTTACCGCCGTAATACCATCCATTTCCGGCATAGTAATATCCATTGTTACGACATCAGGCCGTAGTTCTTTATAACGTTCAACCCCTTTTTCACCGTTTTCCCCCTCGCCTACTATTTCAAAACCATGAGTAGTTAGCATATTACGAAGGACCATTCTCATAAAGGCAGCATCATCGACAATCAATATCTTAGTCATAAACGCCTCCAAAAAACTAGATGAATTTTTTCAATCGGCAGTCCAAGCTTACTAAATCTTTATCAAAACGTTGTTTACAACTCCAAGCATTCGTCTGAATTGACGAATCAACAGAAAATTAGAATATAAATAACTGAATATTCCGATTTTTATTTCACTGGAAGCTAGTTCGCTAAGT
Source organism: Bacillota bacterium (assembly GCA_023434855.1). The sequence continues at coordinate 4,112 of JAEYSJ010000234.1, forward strand.
TTGCCGTATTATCTATCTAAGTACTTAGTACTTTAGACATTTTTCGTTAAAATCCTTTTTTAATTTACAATATTTTATACTAAAATCTTGATTACAACTATCGGTGTATCAAAAAGAGTAAAATACAGTTAAATACATTGGGAAAGAAAAGGGGCAAAATGTAATATTCGACCTATTACGAAAAAACCCCACTTCAGCAAAATGAAGGAGTGGGGTTTTTAACAATTTCTTCGGATTATATATTTATTTTCCTCCCCGATAGTAACACTCTGGATTTAAACTGAATACTATACAGTAACCTAATCAGTGATAATAGTTATCGCTGATCTTTCAAAGCATTTTTTTGTTACTAAGTTTTTCTTGTATGTCTTGGCGTTTAACATCAGGGTATTTTAAACAGTTCAAAAGAATATTAAGGAAAGTGTGTTTTTGAAGCACACTCTATTTGGGACATTTCGGATGATTCAAGGGGTTTTGCAACAACCTCCTAGGTGCAAAAATAACCGTACTTAATAAAGGGGAGTAGCTAACGGGTGATTTTCCCGTAAGTAGAATCGACATACTGGCATAGGCCCGGTTCTACTGGCAGATATCTTTGCTTTAGCGAGACCTTTATTTCCAACAAATCTGCTGGAAATAAGGTCTCTTTTTTAATTTTTCTTTTTGTCTGCACTTTCCCAAAAAATTATAAATTCTGATCCTGTAAAAAAACGCCCAGCGTCTTTTACTATTCATTAGCCAATCCATGTCTAACCGCCAAGGGAGCCAAAGACGCCAAGAAAAACATTGAATTTATTAATAAATATTTAGATGCTTGGTACTTTTAGGGATGTATTTCCGCGGTTAAGAATAATTACCTCACTGGAAAATATTAAAATATCCCTTGGCGTCCTTGGCGGTTAATCGGCTTCACCTGCTGCTAAGATATAAGATATAGTATAAGAAATTCCGCGAGGTTTGTAGTCAGGCTGCCACCTGCTAGAAACCTTGCGGACCATTTCAATAGAGTTATTCATTATGCCTGACCGCTAAAGACGAGATAAAGCAGAACCGCATTCATGCTAAGAATCATACTGACAATTATCCAACCCATAATGTTAGTGAGCATGCCATTTTTAAAACGGCCCATGATTTTCGCTTTGTTGCTAACTATCATTAGCGGGATAATTGCTGCCGGCAGCGCAAAGCTCAGTATAACTTGACTGTCTACAAGGGCTTCCATTGGGTTAATTCCTGACATGAGAATGGCAATGCCAGGCAGCATTGTAATAATCCTGCGAATACTGATTGGAATGTCAAAGCCAACAAACCCACTTAAAATAACTTCACCGGCCATAGTGCCAACTGTGGAAGATGATAAACCGGAAGCTAATAGCGCCAGACCAAACGCTCCAGCCGCCATATTTCCCATTAATGGTTGAAGCGTCATATATGCGGCTTCAATGCTGTCAACATTAAGTCCATTGCCGTTAAACACGGCGGCAGATACTACTACCATGGCGGCGTTTACGATGAATGCCATATTCATGGCAAAGAAAACATCCATTTTTGCCATTTTTAAATGGTGTGCACAATCGTCATGATCGTCATTATTACGACGGGGTTGCACAAGATGTGAATGCAGATAGATGACATGAGGCATTACGGTAGCACCCAGCATCCCTACGGCAACCAGCACGCTATCTTGAGTGAGCATCGGCACTGTAACGTGATAGGCAACCTGGCCCCAGTCAGGCTTAGCGATAAACATTTCCCATACATAAGAAATACTGATAACAGTTACCATAGCTGTTATGATGCGCTCGACGATTTGCTGACCGTATTTTTGCATGTGACAAATAAAGTAAGTAACCGCCCCGGTTAATGCCGCTGACCACACTAACGGAATGCCGAATAATAGATAAAACCCAAGCACTCCCCCAAGAAATTCCGCAAGGTCTGTAGCCATGGCTGCCACCGTAGCTATAGACCATAAAAACCAGTTTACCGGACGGGAAAATTCCCGGCCACAATGGATTGGTAACCCTATACCTGTTGCGATACCGACTTTTGCGGAAAGAATTTGGACAAAAATAGCCATGATATTACTCCAAAGAATTACCCATAATAGGTTATAAGCAAACTGAGAGCCACCGCTGATATTGGTGCCAAAATTTCCCGGGTCCATATAGGCGACACTCACAATAAATGCCGGTCCCAAGTATTTTAGCAGTCCTTTAGCCTTCTCTTTTGCTTCGCTCGGTATTACCGGCGCAAGCACTGGTAACTTCGATAAAATCTGCTCTTCTTTCATATATACAGCTACCACTCCTTAGCTGCCTAATTTCAATGTTAGATGCAGCTAATTTAAAATATGTAGCAGCTTAAATCTTGGTGAGTTGTACCAAAAACTTAATTATATGTAATTTTCAAGTATATTATGACGAAAAAATAATAGATTAAAGATCTATTACTTTAAACCACGTTCATAAAAATAAGATTCGGGCAAATGCCGGAATCTTATTTTTATGAACAATTTATTGAATTCTCTCACTGAAAGCACTTAAAAAGCATAGTCTCTGGAGAATATATTTAAATTAGGGGCTTGCTATTCCTTGGGATTTTTCATTAATTTATAAAACCAATATCCTATCACCATTAACGAAAAACTTATTAAGAGATAAGCTATAATAGTTAATAATACTGGACTATGAATAACCACCACGCAAAACACCTTCTCGATAATTTTGTTGACCTATATATTAAGTGCGTATTCCTGATTTATAAAATACCGATTCAAATTGTTGGAGTTTTAATTATTTATATATTATATGTTAATTAAACATAATATGTTACATCCGGTAAAGGACTGGGAAACTTACCCTGCCCCATGATGTGCCATACTTTCTTCATAGCGCCCGATATGGTAGAATGATTGAGATAATTTAATCTTTCTACAAGGAGCAGTAACTATGAGTTTTGCGCGAAATTTTGTAAGTATTTTTTTAATTCTTATTATGAATTTATCTATTATTGGATGTTCACCAATGGCTTTTTGGTCCCCTAAACCTTATAAGGAAACCCAATTCCTTATGGATACAATTATTGAAATTACTGCCTATGGTTCAAATAGTGAAGTTGCAGTTAAGAGTGCTTTTGATGAATTCAAACGTATACAAGCAATAAGCGACCACTTTAACCCTGATAGTCAAGTATCTAAGATAAATCAAATGGCTGGAATATCACCGGTTGTAGTTGATAGCGACTTAATTAAGATGGTAAATGACTCCATTGAAGTTTCAAAAAAGACCGACGGAGCGTTTGATATATCGATTGGGGCGCTAACTGAACTATGGGGCATTGGCCACAAAGAAGATTTTGTGCCAACCCAGGAAGAAATAAATAATGTATTACCGCTCGTCAATTACCGTATAATCCAGGTCAATGCTAACAAGGGAACTATATATCTACCAAAAAAAGGAATGAAGCTTGATTTGGGTGGTGTAGCAAAAGATTACGCGCTTAATCAAGCAGTAGAAATTTTGAAGAACTATGGTATTAAGGCGGCATTAGTTAACGCAGGTGGAGATATCCAGACAATTGGCTCAAAACCAGATGGTACTCCATGGCGAATAGGTGTTCAAGACCCAAGATATTCAGACAGGGTTATTGCTAAAGTTACTTTAAACCCATGGAATACCCTACAGACCTCTGGTGACTACCAACGTTTCTTTATTAAAGATGGTATTCGATATGCTCACATACTCGACCCGAAAACAGGGAGACAACCAACTGAATTGGCTAGTGTAACTCTGGTTTATAAAGATAGTAATATATACGGTACCGGCGAAATTGCCAGTTCAGGATTTTTGGTTTTAGGACTTGAACGAGGGTTGGATGCAATAAAGCATTTCCCCGGGGTAGAAGCAATCTTTGTAACTACTGATGGTAAAGTCGTTGTTACTCCTGGACTAAATGATAAGGTGGAAATTTAAAAGGACACTTGTTTTTTGTTGCGACTCCTACCATAAAACGCAGGTTGCGAAACCCGACTCCAAAGGCAAAAATTTTCGAGACAACAAAAATCCGTAGCCAATAAAGCTACGGATAACAAAGACTCTATGGTGCGCCCGGCAGGAATCGAACCTGCGCACCCGGCTCCGGAGGCCGTCTTAGCCCTATTCTTCACTGTTTTAGCGTGGTTTTTAGTGTTATGGAATATACATTCCTTCCTTATTATATAGTCTGTAAATTTCTTTCATGTAATAAAATATCACGTAATTTTTATTTAGAAGTTCCCCAACTGTTCCCCAAGTAATTTTATTAACTTAGACCTAAAATCCAATCTTTCAGTAAAAATCTTCTGGCGCAACATCTCTATAACAGGCTTTTCTATCTTATTATGAATAAATACCGCAACTAAGCAACTGATAAATAATGCAACAATCACACCAATCAAGCTATGTTTAAAATTCAAAATAGGTATTTGATTCGCAAGACTTGTTTGCATTTCTAACCACACCGTATGACACAGATATAAAGCATATGAAGCGTCGCCCAATATTAAAACTGGTTTCCATGTCCATTGTATATATGTCGAATATAAAAGTAAGGCAATCAGTACAAGACTAAAAGGCATAAAGTAACTCAAGTAAACATTATAATCCCCGAAATATCCCGCGTTTAACGCCAAAAAGCAAGACGTTGTAATAACACCAATTGGCACGATTACTACTTGTTTATTTATAATTTTACTTTTATTAAGTACTGTCCAAAGATAATAAGAGAAGACTCCAAGAATGAAAAATGTTGTATATGCATGCCCATAAAACTTTAAAATTGGCAGACTATCTTCTGTTACAAAATTAATAATCTTTATCCCTATCAAGATTAAGCAGGCCGATACAGGTGCCCATTTTTTACTAAATAAAAGCATGAAAGCGAGAACTAAATAGAAAAACATTTCTAAATTAAGAGTCCAGCCAACCCCTAAATAAGGAAAGCCAAATGCAGCAGCACCTTGATAAGGGATAAAAAAGAAACTCTTAGCAAGTATCAGCAAATTTTCTATTTTTAATGCCTCTTTTAACAATCCAGGATAACGACTAATATGCCAAAGCCCCGGAATTACAATATTAAACAAAACAAATGCAGTAAGGGTTAAAATCCAATATAAGGGGACGATTCTAATTATTCGACGTGTGAAAAATTGATCGGCATTATTATGGATTATATAGGTCATAATAAATCCACTAATTATGAAGAAAATGCTAACGCCTTGAAAGTCAGTATGAACATTACCATTTAATCTGAAATCTGTGTGATAAAAAACTACTGCAAGAGCGGCCAATCCTCGTAAAACCTGAATGTTTAGAATCATCTAGATATCCTCCCGTTAACAATCTGTCTGAACATGATAATTATATAATATTTATACAATTTTATTAATTTTCCTGCTGAAAAGCAAAAGCCCCTATCCAGGATAATAAAACCAGGACAGGGAAAAGATGATAATTACTCCCCTAAGACATTAGAACGCAACGAACAACTGCTTAAAAGAATCATCCCAGCTCTAGGGAATATCCGACTTAAAAAGCAAAAACCCACTCACCTTATGCAATTTTACAACAACCTACGCGAAGACAATATGCGACTTGATGGGAAAAAGGGTAAGTTATCTCAATTCAAATGCACCATAAATTATTGTCCAGTATTTTAGGAAAAGCCAAGCAATGGCAATTTCTTGAGATAAACCCCTGCCAGTATGTTGATGCTCCTAAATCAAGGAGTAAAAAGACCAATTTGGGACGAAGAAACATTACTGAGGTTTTTTGATTTACTGTTTACCCATGCTAAAATTAAGTACCAATTATTTTCGCGCTAGCCTTCGCTACAGGGCTTAGACGGGGCGAACTGCTCGGGTGGAAGGTCGTAGACACGAAAAAACTTGTCCTGCGCGTCAATCAGGAGATAATAGTCGTTAAGGGTGGGCTTATTACTAAAACACCTAAAACTGAAAAGTCTGCTGCCGGTGTTTCTGTTCCGGAATCAGTCATTCCTATTTTGCAACAGCATTTTATCCGAACAGGAATTGTTAAAGCAACGCGAAAATATCAAATGGCCCGATCATGACCTGATATTTACCACGGTTGACGGTGAACCCATGTTTCCCTCTACTATCGGTCACTGGCTAACGAAATTCATAGAAACAAACAATCTCCCAATGATAAGTACACGCAGTTTTAGAAATATGTCAATTACTTACGCCATTGACAGAGGCTTTGACTTGAAAGCAGTATCCGAACGGGCCAGACATGCACAGCTAAGTACAACGACTGATATTTATGCACACGTACTGCCACAAAAAGACGAGGCTATTGCCGCCAGTCTTGATGAAATTATTGTGAAGGCTAAAAAAGATAAAATCGTACCGGAATATTACGGAGATTTTATATAAAATATTTTGAAATGGTATGCGATATTATAAGGTTTATAAAAGTTGTTCCCCAAATTGTTCCCCATGACAATAAAATAGCACTTGCAGTAAATCCGCAAGTGCTTGATTTCTTTATGGTGCGCCCGGCAGGAATCGAACCTGCGCACCCGGCTCCGGAGGCCGGCGCTCTATCCCCTGAGCTACGGGCGCATTTCTCGTAAACCACAAATAGTATTATAGCATACATAAGATGGCTACGCAAGCGTAAATGTTATGCCAGGTAATAGTAAGATTTCCCATATATTATGCATATTTATAAATTAACTATTATGCTGGTATTTTTACAGTTACTGTTTTAAAATAGCCTTTGCTATTTTTTTGCCGCCGGAGTTTGACAATTTGGACAGACTTTCCAATCTCTTCTAAGTTCCTGTCCGCAGTTTTCACATTTGGGTTTTAGCGTATAGCCGCAATACGGACAAATATTAAAATCTTCCTTTACCTTACCGCCACACATCTGACAATTTACAGCATCCTCAACTACTGTAGCTTCAACATCAATAACGTTTTCATCACAAGAATTTGTTTTTCTCATCGGCGGTGCTTTACGCCCAAATATTAAATATAACGGAAGAAAAATGACCATCATAGCAAATGTGCCTACGGCCCACAGTATGGCAGTACCTGATTCATGTCCACGGCCTTTGGCATCATTAAAAACCCAGTAAGCTGCAGCTAAGCCGATTAATAAACTTATTGTAGGCATCATAATAGAGCTCCACCCTCTCATTTACATATCTATTAGTATTATACACCAGGCAAAACCCTGCAGGCAAATACGAAAAGACTTGGTTGTACCAAGTCTTTTTTGTGTGCAAAACTATTTCATTCTTAAGTCTTAAATCGAATTTATGAATCATACCTAATAACAGACTCTGAATAAGAACCACTGTGGTTTAGAAATCATTTGAAAAGTAAGAATCCAACCGTAATCAATAGTGCAGTGCCAATACTTTGAAAAAGTAGTCTGCTTACATCCTGCAAACTAACCATATGTATAACCCACCTTTATAATTAATCTGTGTAATTATACATTATCAGAATTTAACGAATATTTCAAGAGTTATTTTTAAATATTTTCTGAATTTATTGATATTGTACTTTTTTGTCAAAAAATAAAAACTTGTATTTGACCGCCATACAGCCAAATACAAGTTTTTATTTTTTAGGATTATCAGCAGGATGTCTGCCGGTTAAGCCCATTTTTTTTCTTATTTCACACAAAGACTCAATCTGCAGTGCGGATAATTCTTTTGGACCACCCAATTGTGTCGATATAAAGGTCAGCTTAGCATAAAACTCTAAAGACTCCATCTTATAATATGCGTTTAGCAAATCAGCGCCATAACTAAGTGCTCCATGATTGGCCAACAACATTGCATCGTAATTCGGCAAATATTTAGCTATAGCTTCAGGCACCTCATTCGTCGAAGGCAGACCGAACTCGGCAAGCGGGACTGCGCCGAGAGTAACGACAGCTTCGGCTGAAATTGGTCTATCTAAAGGTATTCCGGCAACGGCAAACCCGGTAGCATAGGGTGGATGGGCGTGAACCACGGCATTTACATCAGGACGGTCCTGATACACCCGCAAGTGCATTTTTAATTCCGATGACGGTTTATATGAACTAGCAGCATCCAGTACTTCGCCTTTCAGATTAACCTTAATTAACATTTCCGGTGTCATAAATCCTTTACTTACCCCGGTAGGAGTGGCTATTAACTCATCCTTGCTTATTTTCACAGTTATATTGCCGTCATTAGCAGCAACAAAGCCATTCATATAAATTCGTTTACCAATTTCGCAGATTTGCTCTTTTATCATTCTTTCCAAATTTAGTTAATTCCTCCCTTGAAAGCTAATCCTTATTTCATCAATATTTCCTCTTCCTTTAACTGCTGCTGTATTTTTTGCAGCACTTCCTCCGAGGGTACTTGTATTGTATGTAAATGCACACCACCGGTAACAATGGATAGCGGTTCTGCCCCACTATCCGTCAATTTGCGCAAAAACTCACTCAACTCACGCCTTGATGACAGCATTAAATTAGCACGCATTTCGCCATATACCGGATGCTCCACCACTACATCCAACACCTTGCCGCCATTGTCAATTATTATTGCCAGTTCATTAAACAGCTTATCCCAGCCATGGCGGCATGCCAGCGTGGCCACGATGGCAGCAGGATGCTGCATGGCATCAGGCAGAATGTAACCTTGCGGCGTAGCGTAAATATTTGCTCCACCTGCCCGCAGAATGGCAATATCACCAACAATGACTTGGCGGCTTACACCCAATTCACGGGCTAAAGCTGTACCTGTTACCGGTACTCCTGCTGTTTTCAACATATCAAGTAATGACATCCTACGATTCTTTGAATCCACCAATACTCACTCCAAAAATTATGGTAAAATGTTTATCATTTAATAAACTACAGTGATGCCGATCAATGAGAGGCTACATCATTAAGCTGACTTAGGGGTCCACGTTGTCCAAGCACAATCAAAATATCATTACCCTGAATAACCTCACTGGCCCGGGGATTTGTAATTAGCTCATTCCCCCGCTTTATCGCTACGACGATGGAATTAAACTTGTCTTTGATATTGCTTGCCTCAAAACTCTTGCCCACTAAAGAAGAAGAAGCCGCTACGGTAATTTCAGCAATATCCATATGCAAATCCTGATTATAAAACAGGTTTTCCACAAAGTCCATAATTACCGGTTTGATCATTGCTGATACCATCTGCCGTCCACCCATGACTGCAGGAAAAATCACAGTATCAACACCGGCCCGCAATAATTTTTCTTCTGCCTCTGGCCTGTCAGCCCGGGCAACAATAGTGGCATGCGGGTTTCGGCTTTTTGCTGTCAAGGCCACATATACATTATCCGCATCATGGGACAATGCAGTAATAACGCCGCGCGCCCTGGTTAGACCTGCCGACATCAGTACCTCATCAAGGGTGGCATCTCCGTGTACGGCCAGCACTTTCTGTTCCACCAGTTTTTCATATGCCTGCTGATCTTTTTCCACAACAACAAATTGCTGGTTCTCATGGTACAAACGTAAAATAACATTTGATCCCACCTTACCCGCACCGCATACGATTATATGATTATTTAAATTCGCAATCCGTCGCTCCATACCTTTCCTCCCAAAAATATCTTTCATTTGCCCTTCAACGGTCATACTGACAATCAGGCCGAAAGTATAATAGGCCGTACCTACCCCGGTAATGATAATTATGATAGTAAATATCTTTCCCATTGGCGTATGCGGCACAATATCCCCATAACCAATTGTTGCTATTGTAACAATCGTTACATAAATGGCATCTAGCAAAGACAGGTTTTCAATTATCATAAATCCAATAATGCCTGCCAGTATTATTGACGAAAGAAGGGCGAAGGATAATTTTAAGCGGTTTAAATGTGATCTTCCTTCATTAAACATTAGTTATTCACCACCAGCCTGGAGAGCCTTTTATAAAAGTATTGATCTGTTAATAAGCAAAAATTAGATCGAAAGCAAAGCTATAGGATTTCACTAAAGGAAAAACATTTCAGATTAGCGAAAATAATTTTATACCCTATTTTTATCTTACAAGGAGGCTTTTTCAATATGAACGAATTTACAGCCTGGCATAACGACATGCTTGGCGCGAAAGTGGTAGACGCCTTAACTAAAAATAATTTTTCAGCAACGTATGTGCCGGCACATCAGGAAGCTTTGAACCAAATTATCGACCTTATTCCTGCTGATGCTACAGTTGGCATAGGAGGTTCCTGGACTATCCAGGAATTAGGATTGGCATCCACCTTAGCAGCGCGCGGCAATGTGGTATTCAACCATAACAAACCAGGATTAACCCCTGAACAATCCATGGAAATACGCCGCAAGCAATTAACTGCTGATGTATTTTTGACCGGCAGCAATGCCGTAACGTTAGACGGTAAGCTAGTAAATGTCGATGGTGCCGGCAACCGGGTTGCAGCCATGATTTTCGGACCTAAAAAAGTAATAGTAATCGCCGGCATCAATAAAATTGTCCGGGATGTAGAGGAAGCCGAACGCCGCATTGAACTTTTCGCTGCCCCCATCAACTGCAAACGGCTTTCCCGACCCAACCCCTGCGTAAAAACAGGCATTTGTGCCGATTGCCAAAGTCCGACCAGAATATGCAATGTAACAACCATCCATCGCAAGAAACCTCTAGCTATTGATATGCATATCTTTATTATTGGCGAAACCTTGGGTTTTTGAGTATTATCAAAAAGCCATTCTAGTTATCCTGGCTAAAAGTATGAAAAGTATCACGGGGTGGTATAAGCTAATATTATTTCACTGTTATATATACTGCGCCGGTATTTAATTCTCCTTTACCTATAGGAAAAGAACTGTGAATATTGTAGCTATTCCTTTATTATACTCTGCAACATCATGAATTCAACGTGCTACCCTTTGTTCACAGTTAAAGTTATATAATATCCCGATCTAACGGCACGAATATATATTCGTGCCGTTCCATTCTGTGTACTCCGCGTACTCCGTGGTTCCAAAACACCAATATCAACTGACTACGACCAAGAACTTATAATTTCCGATATTATAAAAAAACGAGCATTGGCATGCAATACCAATGCTCGTACGTTATTATAGATGGTGGGCGATGACAGGATCGAACTGCCGACATCCTGCTTGTAAGGCAGGCGCTCTCCCAGCTGAGCTAATCGCCCTTTTGGACTTTAGATGCTAGACTTTGGATTTTGGACGTAATCACAATAAATTGGGCTTATCGTTTTTTAATCCAATGTCTAATGTCCAACATCAAATATCTAAAATGGTGACCCGTGGGGGAATCGAACCCCCGATACCGCCGTGAAAGGGCGGTGTCTTAACCGCTTGACCAACGGGCCATGGCTCCTCGAGTAGGACTCGAACCTACAACAACTCGGTTAACAGCCGAGTGCTCTACCATTGAGCTATCGAGGAAAGACATAAATTAGTATAAGCTATAAGCGCA
>JAEYSJ010000235.1 GCA_023434855.1 Bacillota bacterium
TCACCGGACAGTATGGTTCATCACCCACATAACGGGAGGTAATCCCCATAGCGGGTGCAATGTAACGGGCAAAAATGACCGCATCTAGTCTGGTTTGGGCAGCAACCGTTTCTTCGCCGCGGGTAAAATACCCGGGAAAAGTTGCCGAAGATACGATATATTTACCGCCCGGGAGTACCAGCACATTGCTATAACCGGACACTCCTTCCTGTACCAATCTTATGCGTACATCAAAAGGAAATAGAGACCGTTCTTCACTGACTACCATTACGACCACCGCCGCATTTTCTGCGGCGGCTTTCGCAATAACAGCCTGATGTCCCAGGGTAAACGGATTGCAGTTGACTACCAGACCTGCCCGTTGGCCTGCTGGCAATATTGCCATTTTGGGGGCAATCTCCCGGCAATAGCTCTCAATCGACCCCAGGCCGCTTTCCAATAATACGGCGTACGGCTCAGCCCGGGCTACTTCCTTAAAACCAAGGGCGTTAAACAAATGAGCTTTATCGGGTTTTGTAAAAATAAAATAATGGTAATGCCCCCGCCGTCCTGCTTCCTGCATGAGATGGCTGACTATTGCGGCTGTCAGTCCTTCACCCTGCAGCGATTCATCAACAGCTATATTTCTTAATACTTCACCGGCTAAAGAACCGGTGGCAACTATCCGGTCATCTTGGTACAACGCAACCGTATAATCTACTTCCACCGAAAAAGTAAGCCCAAACTGATTTAAAAAACCGGCAATCTTAGCCACCTCTCCAGCGTTTTCCAAGTTTACCACCCGCTCCTCAATACCGGCCCATAACATAGTTAACCCTCCACTTGCCGTACCACATCAATAATTGTGCCGTCCCGATATTCCACCATAGCCACAACCTTTTCCCTGGTAGAAATCTTATTGGGCACGCCGGCAATGCGTTCAGACAACGCTTTTAATTCATGGACATCTTTAACAGGCAATCCTGCAGCCAGCAGGCACTCTTGTAAATCGCTGCGCCGCGGATTTACTGCCATGCCCCGTTCTGTGACCAATACATCAATAGTTTCACCCGGAGTAGTGGCAGTTAGCACTTTATCCACTATAATCGGCAGTCTGCCGCGCAAAAGATTGGCGACAACTATGGTAATTTTAGCCCCTGCCGCCGCGTCGGCATGCCCCCCTGAACCACCCATAATAACTCCATCCGACCCGGTGACCACATTAACATTAAAATGAGTATCAATCTCGGTAGCACCTAATATGACAGCATCCAGCTTATTTACAGCACAGCCGCTATTATAGGGGCTGGCATAAAAACTGGCGCCGACCTCAAGATGGTTAGGATTTACAGCAATTGACCTAATCGCTTCCAGATCAAAACCCTGTACGTCAATAAGTTTTTTAAATAAACCATTTTCCAGCATTTCCACCATATAGCCGGATATCCCACCTAAAGCGAAACTACCGGTAACGCCTGCTTTTTCCATCATCCGGCGAACAAAATAGGCTGTAGCCAAAGAAGCTCCCCCCGCTCCTGTTTGAAAAGAAAAGCCTTCTTTAATAACTCCGGCAGTCTGAAGAATTTTGGCTGCATTTTCAGCAATCAACAAACCAACCGGGTCTTTGGTAATCCGGGTAGTGCCTGAGACAATTCCTTTAGGATCACCCACACTGTCAACCTGAACCACAAAATCGACCCTGGTCTGGGGTATTGATACCGGTGACAACGGATATTCAACCAAATTATCGGTAACAGCAACCACATAATCAGCATATTCAGCATCAGGAAAAGCATACCCCAACGAGCCACAGGCAGCAGGCCCCTGTACTCCGTTTATATTGCCGTAATCATCCGCTGTCGGCGCTGCAATAAAAGCCACATCAATCTTCAGTTGCCCGCATTCGATAGCCCGGGCTCTGCCCCCATGTGTCCGCAAAACTACCGGTTTGGCGAATACACCGTAAGAAACGGCCTGAGCAACCGGGCCGGACAGATAGTTGGTGTCAAGGGCAGATACAACCCCGCTCTTAACATGATCAATTAACGGTGCATGGACAGGAAAAACCGAGCTTAATGCCACCTTTAAATCTTTCAGCCCCAGTCTGGCTGCAACAGCCAGTACCATATTAACTACGCCGTCGCCATTGCGAAAATGATGATGGAAAGACAAGGTCATGCCATTTTTAACCGGAATACGCTTAAATACTGTTTCCAGATTGTCAACAAGCTTACTTTCGCCAGGGCGCACAGTTTTAACTTTCGGCGCCTGACGGCACATCGCCGGCATAGTTGCAAAAGCACCGGCAAAAGGGGCAACCCGGCCATAGCCAGCAATTTTTTCAGGAATTTCCCGTTGAATAGAATTTATCATTTGCTTACCCCTTTCAGCCCCAACAACTGAGCGAGATACAAAATCCGTTCAGCCCGGCTGACAATTGGTGCGTCAACCATTTTGCCGTTAAGGGATGCCACGCCTGAGCCTTCAAGCTCCGCCTGACGAAGGGCCCGGATAACCTGTTCGGCCCAATGAATATCAGCCGGACTGGGATTAAACACACTGTGAATTATATCAATTTGCCGGGGATTTATTGCCAGTTTTCCTTTGAACCCCAACTGTTGGGCCAAAGCAGTATCCTGCAGCAAACCTTCCTCATCATTAACATCGGTATACGGTGTATCAATTGACTGGATTCCTGCCGCCGCGGCAGCATTGACTATCAGCGTACGGGCGGTGAATATTTCTGTCCCGCTTTTAGTGCGGGTTGCTCCTAAGGCGGCAGTGTAATCTTCTGCGCCGAAAGCCAATGCCGCCACCCGTTTATCGGCCTGGGCGATAGTGTACGCTTCTGCGATACCCCGGGGAGTTTCCAGCAAAGCAATTAATTTTATCGGCTCTTTCCCGGGATTTTCCACCGCTGACATTATCGCCGATATTTCATGGATATCAGCAGCGCATTGTACTTTAGGAATTAACAGTGTATCAGGCCGGCAAGGCACAACAGTGTTTATGTCATCCCGCGCAAAAGTTTCCAGGGGATTAATCCTCACCACCTTCTCACTGTTCTCATAATCCACATTTTTCAAGGCCTGCGCCACCAGCAAACGCGCGGCGTCCTTCTCTCCCGGCGCTACCGCGTCTTCCAGGTCCAGGATGACCGCATCAGCGCCGAATATGCCCCCTTCTTGCAGCATGCCAGGGTTATTGCCGGGTATAAAGAGCATCGACCTTCTTAAATCCATCACACCAACTCTCCCCCCAGTGCGGCACGGCCGAGAGCCGCCAGCATTCGCGCCCGGATAGTACAATCCAGTGCCCCCCTGTCAACGGCTTTTACGTATATGTCGGTATAACCCTGTTCAGTTACCGTACTTTCCAGCACATGACGAATGGCCTGTCCATACTGGGCTAGGACAATGCTGTCAAGATCGATAACTACACCGCTATCTTTTTCACCAGGCGCAATAGTAATCATTATATCGTTGGATTCGAGTGTACCCGCCTGGGCTGTATGAATAATTTTCCCCATTTCGTTCAACTCCTTATACCGTCGCGGCATAACTCAGTCCGGCAAAACCGTCTAAATTATTTTCCGCAGTAGGCCCAACCAAGCCGATAATTAGATATCCCTTTGTCTTGGTGTCATATCGATATTCATGAAAAAGCCGGAAATTCTCAATATCCTCGGTATTTTTCACATGAGTCCGCGGACCATTACAAACCCAGGTTACATCGCCAATGCGGATATGGCCTTCATCCGAATAGCATACAGGCACGCCGTCATCAATAATCCGCTTTACTTTCTTTTCAACCTCGCTCAAGTCTGCATCAATCAAAACCGGATATTCCAAAACAAAGCCATGATGTACATCCCGATGCTCAAAAGGCAGGAACGCGCCATAATCATTGGCAAGGATACGAGTGGTAAGGTCTTCTGCCGTGTGGGCCATTTTACGATAGCGCAGTGTTTTGGTAACAACATTAATCATTTCCTGGGGAAAAGGGCCAAAACAGTTAGGCCGTACTACAATAACCTCGCCACCCACTCCCACTAATACTTCAGCATTAGTTTTCAGTGCAGGATACAGCAGGTCAAAATGTTCGACAACAACCCGTTTATCGTGTTCTAAGGCCCGTGTTACAGCATCTGCCAATATATGAATTTGCGTAAAGGCCATTTCAAAACGAACATCTACATGATAAGTGTGGCTGGTAAAAAAACCTTTGTCGATATTTTTTAGTAAGGGCAGCGGACGAACATTTACGCCATCATCGTCGTTGGTAAGTTCTAATCCTGGAAACATCCCTTTTATTAAGGAAGACTTGCCGGCACCGGCGTCGCCGATAACGCCAATAAGACGGTCCAGGGGAGATAAGTACCTCTCACTGATTTGCTGGCCTAAAACGTACATCCGGTTTCGTCCCCGTGGTGCGAAATAACTGGCGTACATAAGCTGTTCCAACATCATGGATTTCATATAACACCCTCCCAATCAACAGCCCGGCAGGGGCTGTTACAACAAATCACACAGAATTCCGGGCTTTACGCAACGCCAGGATGCGTTCCATTTCGTTGTATACAATCATAAAACCTTCGTCAACTCCCATACCCGGTTTTGCCAGCATTTGCACAGGCTGGGTAGCCATAGCGATATGCACGCATACTTGGGCAGAACGGTCTGTTTCATTGCAAGTACCGCCTTGATATGCGCCTATACCTTTATTCTTACAATATAACACAGACTCAATGATATTGTTAATACCACCCAGGTCAGGCGTTTTTATTTGCAGCATGTCGCCAGCCTTGCTGTCAGCAAATAATTTAATATCTTCATAAGTGTTGCACCACTCGTCAGCCACTACCTCAACATTTACGCCGTTGTTATGCAGGCGGGCGGTCAAATCAGCCAGGATAGCTATCTGTTTATCACGGTCTTCCACATCGATCGGACCTTCAATCCGCAATTTAAGGGGTAATGCCGCCTGTTCCAGCTTGCGAAAATATTCAACAATTCGTTCCAGATTGTTTTGAAAAGCAATGCCAATGGTGCCATATACATCAATATGCAAAGTCGGAGTATAGTGATCATTTGTACGCAACGCCAATACCCGGTTTTTAAGCCATTCAACATACT
>JAEYSJ010000348.1 GCA_023434855.1 Bacillota bacterium
ATTTACCGTGGCGCCATTGGCCACCGTGGTGACAGTGGCGTTCTGCTCGGGCCCCTGGCCGTGGAAATTCCCGCCGATGAGGGCCGTACCGCCGCCGCTATCGCCGGATACGTCGATCTTAGTTCCGGCGGCGAGGGCGACGGTATTGCCCAGCACTTTGACCGTACCGCCGGTCTGTCCGGCGCTTTTGCCGGAAGCGTCCAGCGTACCGCTGTTTGCCACCGCACCGGTCGTCCCGCCATCCAGGATGATAACCCCGTTTTTGCTGCCAATGCTTTGCGCTTCAATGACGCCCGTGTTGTTGAGCACCGAACCGGCAAGAGCGTTGGCGGCCCTGGCGGTCATATACACCTGCCCGCCATTGGCCTGAATGAGGTTCTGGTTATCGGCCTCGGCATTTAAGGCCGCCTGGGTTACGGCCAAGCTATACAGTCCATCGCCGTTAAAGTCAAGGGTTGCGGCATTGCCGGCGCCAAAGGCCACTGTTCCCTGATTGGCAACTATTACCCCCTTGTTCGAAACCTGTCCACCCAGGAGCGCCACATAACCGCCATTGGCAGCCGTGATCGTGCCTTGGTTCACTACTGAACCGCCACTGCCGCTAAAATTATATATCCCCTTCTGAAAATCGCTGTCGGAAATATTGAGCGTTGAAGCCACAATCCCACCGACATTCACCGAAGACCCCGGCGCAAACAAAACCCCGTTGGTATTCACCAAGAACACCTGGCCATTGGCGTTTAAATGTCCATAAATACTTGACGCGTTGTTCCCCACAACCCGGTTCAGGGCAATCGAACTTGCGCCGGGCTGCAAGAAATTAACCGTCTCGTTCGCCGCAATATTAAAACTCTGCCAGTTAATGATCAGCTTATTCGTAGTTTGCGTAATATTCGTCGTATTCCCGTTTTGCGAAATAGTGCCCGCCCCGGACGTAATCTGCCCACCGGTCTGGCTCGCATACACCGGCATTGTCATCGTTGCCAACAGCATCGTTGCCGCTGCCACCGGTGGCAAAATAGTTCTCGCCAGGGCTTTTAGGGGACCCAGGCTTAAGCTTCTTGGCTGGCCTGCTATATGGCTTCCTTTGCCGCGTTCCCATTCACGCCGCCATTTTCGCTGCATTTTTCGTCACTCCTTTGACATTTTTTAGAACAATTCCCACCCTGGGGCTGTTAAACGTTCCTCAATTGCTCTCCCTCTATTTAGTCATTTTTAAAATCAATTTTTAGAAGTACCGTATGCCGGTCAGCCACCACCGGCCGTGTTTGTTAGAAGTCTCCGTCGCATCCGCGCTGGAAGACAACTTCCAGGCGTAATCGACCCGAATGCTGTACTTTTTCTGGCCGTTTAAGATAAGACCCAATCCCGCGCCGCTGAGGGTCCGGGAAGAATCGCCGTCTGCATAGCTGTTTTTACTGCCGTCGACGTAGCCGCAATCAATAAACGCCGCCAGTTGGAATTTTGGGGTCGGCAGATTATAGCGCAGTTCCCCGGTAAAGATATAACCATCGTCGCCGGGAGCCTCACCCTGGGCATAGGCCCGTACGCCATTGCCCCCGCCGAGATAAAGTTTTCCCGATGAATCAAGGTTCTTGCTGGCCAGCTGGCCGGTAAGCGACAGATAGAAGTTCAACCGGTCATTCAAGCGCTGCAGCCGATTGAATGAAAAGTTTGCTTTAGTGTAACGACCGGCGGTCTGTGCCCCCTGGGCGTCGTTACTCTCCCACGAGTTGCCGGTTGGATCATCACCACCGGTAAAATTAAGCCGGCCGTTCTCTACATTCAGAGCAAAAACGTTCACGCTGCGGCTGTCCCGACTGACACCGTTCAGGCCTAAGGTCACAAAATTGGCTTTCCGCCGGTCAGAGGAATCGAACAGGTCAATATCGTCAACAAGCCGGCGAGTAGATACGCCGATCTGAGCATAGAGGTCATAATTGCGGGAGCGGACAATTGGGTACTGCCCGAAGATACCCACAGTTTCGCTAGTGCCGTGGGCCGAAAGGAGCGAATATTCCTGTTGAAGGGTGTAGTTGAGACGCGAATAATTCACTCCCAGCCGCCAGCCCTGGCTGCCATAGGGCACTATGTAATTCATGCTGAAATTGTCCATACCGCCGCCGGTATTACTGTAGCTTAAGTTCAACACGTCCCCTAGGCCACTGGCGTCATTGAAGTTGAGGTTCAGGTTGCCTGGGTCCGAACCGGTGTAGCGGTTGCCATAATTGTTCATTGATAAATCCCCGGTTAATAGGTCGGCGTTATTGATATCGACAATAAGTTCAGTAGTGCCGGCGGTCTTGCCCGGAGCCAAAACGGCTTTGATGCTGATCCCGCCGGTATCACTTAGAAGGAGCAACGTGCGTTCCAGTACGTTCCGTTTCACATAGTCACCACTCTTGATGTTGCGTAAAAATCTGGCGGCAGCCGCATTGGACAGCTTAGAGTGGTTGCGGATATCAACCCCACTGTACTTTCCCGGCATTATAGCAATTTCCACTATGCCGTCCACGGTCTCCTGAGCCGGAACATAGGCCTTGGCCACCACAAAGCCCTGATCACGAAAATACTTGGCAACGCGCCCGGCGACGTCTTTCAGTTCGCCAAGGGTAAGTTCCTTACCAACCGCGTCTTTAACGAGTGCCTGCAGCTTGTCCTCTCCATATATACTCTGGCCGGTGATATGAAAACCGCTGACTTTAATCCTGGGGCCTGCTGATGGCCCGGGTGCCACCTCTTGCTGCTGTCCGTTCTCCTCGATGCTGACATCGTTTTTTGGCTGGGCGGGAAACTGCTTTTGTTTTACACTGTCAGCTACCTGGCCGGGTATTTGATTGACGGCTTGACCGGCATTGGGTGTAGCAGCCAAAGCCGGAGAAACCGCGCCGAAAACCAGTGCTAAAGCTGGCACCAGGCAGCATACCCTGCTGCGCAGTAATGATTTGTTTCGTAGCATAATTTCATCCTTTCTGCATTAATAAATCCAAATTAAAGAAAAGCTCTGTTTTTGCTAAAAACGATACCTCCTCTCAGCTACCCCTTTCCTAATCCGGGGCGTCTTCACGGCGGCAGGAGATAGGCAGAGACCCTTACACACGCCGTCATGTCATTTTTCGGCAATAGCTTGCCATTATCTCCCCTCTCTGACTTTTGGAAGAATACCTTCCGCGTTAAAAATAAAAACCGGCGATACACAAACAATTCACGCCGACTTTACCCAGGATGAAAATTAGCTAAATACTGTCCACAACTGAAAGCACTGGTTAGTCATGCTATAAGAATTGCAAAGCAGACCCCTCCCTGGAAGGGGCTGTTTCGGGGAAGAACACCGTAGGGCTCCGCCAAGATTCCGCGGTGTTCTTTTATTTTTGTATCAGAATTTATAACTTTTCGGGTGACTGCAAGCAGTTGACCTACCCGCAGTTTGTTTCAGAAAATACGCGAACTTTTACAATAGTGGTAAAATTAGTAAAAATGCCCTTCCACCATTGAAAGCACCGATTGATCGTGTTATAATAATTGCGAAGCAGACTCCTCCCAGAGAGGGGCTGTTTCGGGGAAGAACACCGTAGGGCTCCGCCAAGATTCCGCGGTGTTCTTTTATTTTGCCAACATGCTTATTTGCTGCAGTTCGTCGCCAGAGATACACTGACTTTAGTAATAATCAGAAAATTAGGACAATATTGTCCAGCACTGATAGTACCGGTGAATCGTTTTTAACAATAGAAAAGCAGACTCCTCCCCAGGATAGCTGTTTCGGGTAGAACACCTTAGGGCTCCGCCAAGATTCCATAGTGTTCTTTTGTTTTACCAATATGTTTATTAGCTGCAGTTTGTCTTCAAGGGATAATAGTTAGGTTCAGTATCGGCAAAAATTTAAAATATCCCTTCATTGTTTCTTATTATCTCGTGAAAATTATAACTAATATAATATGTTTTCATCCAAGATATAATAGTTTATATTGTTTTTGTTAGCAATCCGTTGTATTATCTTGGAAAATTCTATTAATAATAATGGAATTCCTGCGTTATTTTGTAATTTATTTCATTGTATATTGTATTTTATTCAGTTATGATAGTAATTAATTTAACACATCTTGCAAATATAAACTTTATCTTATTGTAAAATACGCAAACTTTGGGAGTATCTCTCCCGCGTTTAAAATAAAAGCCGGAAATTACAAACAATTACACGCCAACTTTACCCAGGATAAGAAAATTAGGTAAACACTGTCCACCATTGAAAGCACTGGTTAGTCATGCTATAATAATTGCGAAGCAGACCCCTCCCTAGGAGGGGCTGTTTCGGGGAAGAACACCGTAGGGCTCCGCCAAGATTCCGCGGTGTTCTTTTATTTTGTCAACGTGTTTATTTACTGCAGTTTGTCTCAGGAGATGCGCCATCTTTTGCCAGAATAAGAAAATCAGGCAGATATTGTACCATTGGAACCATCGGTTAGTCGTGCTATAACAATAGCAAAGCAGACTCCTCCCCCAGGATAGCTGTTTCGGGTAGAACACCATAAGGCTCCGCCAAGATTCCATGGTGTTCTTTTGCTTTGTTAATCGACGTAAACCAACAATAATACACTATTACATTATAGTGTATTATTGTTTTTTGCCATCTAGTTACCTTATGTTGGAATATTATTCGACATTATGTATAATATTCCTTCTTGTTACTGGAAATTTTTTTAGAAATTGAAAAATCTATGGGTAGTTTTTATTGAGTGCCAACAAAATAAACCACGCCACTAGTAAGGTTGTTCAATCCTTATCTAGCGGCGTTTTTTTAAAAATTAAATTATATTATTTCCCAATGCTTCAGCTCTCTTTAGTCCGTCCGTCTTCAGAACATCATCTTTATCATGAAGACCTGGCACAATGATTACGCCACTATCCTGCCAATTCAGAAATTCAGCAATTAGTTTATAGGATTTAACAATACCTTCGAATTTTGTTTCATCGTTCGCACCGCCGCTGACTAGCAGCGCACATTCTTTTATCCTCAATGTCTTTTGCGAAATAAAATAAGAATAGAACTTGTCAATAGCTGCTTTCAGCTGTGCGGGAAACGAGAACCAGTACATCGGTGTTGCGAATACAACCATGTCGGCTTGTTCCAGCAGCGGCGCAAGTTCATTAAAATCGTCAGGAACAGAACAAGCGGTCCCCGTTTTGAAACATGTCTGACAATCAATACATCCTTTAATGCTTTTATCTGAAGTTGTATATTTTACCGTTGTATGTCCCGCCTGCCGGGCGCCGGCAATAAATGCATCTGCCAGCTTGTCGGTATTGCCGCCTTTTCTGGGGCTGCCTGTTAAAACAAGTATATTCTTTGACAACTATTGATACCTCCTTAACAGACTCTCAATTTATTCATTCTTTATCTATTATTTCTTCTAAATAATTTGCAGTGTGCTCTCTGAATAGTATGTAACCTTGTAAGCATTTTTCCTATATCTCATTGCCAATAGAAAATGCCTGGGCAATTTGTTTTCCTACAACATAGTAATTTCTGCTGTCGGGAGCATAAATTAAAGGTTTTATTTGTTCAATAACCGGCTGATCTCCCTTTCCTTGTAAGACCTCCTCAATTTTAACATCCAGGACCTCGCCGATAAATTGAGTATGCAGGCCAATCTCAATAATCTGGATAACTTTGCACTCCAAATTAACAGGAAATTCTTTTATATACGGGGCATCCACTATATCACTTTTCACCACTGTAAGTCCGGTCTTAGCAAATTTATCTTCCTTATGCCTGGAAGCTATGCCGAAGTAATCGGCTTCTTTTACATAGTTTTCTGAAGGAATATTTATTGTGAACGCCTTTTTGACCAGTAGGTTACCATAAGAATAAGTAGCTTTACGCAGTGAAATTGCGACACAAGGCGGTGATGAGCAGCAAATACCTCCCCAGGCAGCAGTCATGGCATTGGGATTACCTTCATTATCATAGGTACACACAACCAAGACAGGTGTAGGATAAAGCAATGTTTTAGCACCCAAACTTTTTTTCATGAATTTCGCCTCCTAAGTTACAATCCGTACTCGTAGTTTATTTTACTTCCCATCCAGAATGACCGGAGATACTGCAGTTTTTTTGTACCAGGAGAAAGCTGAATAACCTTTTCTTTCAACTCACTCCAAATTATTTTATCTGTTTAAGGAGCCTTGCAATATTTTTACCTAAAAGTTGGAACGTCTGTATCCCTTCTGCGTCGTTCTGGACGTCACCGGGTTCACAGGCCAATGTCATATTCCAGTAACTGGTCCCAGGTATAACCATTTCAGCAATCCCAAAGAAAAAGTTAATAGCCGCATAGGTAAAATTAGACCCGGCCCGGCGCACAGCGACTACACCAGCACCTACCTTACCGCGAAGTATGTCACCGCCATTGGCCTTTGACACAAAACCACAGCGGTCAATGAGTGCTTTCACTTCTGTGGATACATTGCTGAAATAGGTGGGAGAGCCGATGATTATTCCATCAGCTTCTTGCATTTTTTGGATAAATAAATTCATATCATCATCGGTTCGTGCACAACGATTGTCTTTACTCTCCCAACACTTCATACACGCTAAACACCCGTAAACCTTGCGTCCACCTAATTGGATAAGTTCAGTCTCAATGCCTTCCTGTTGTATTTGTGCAAGAACGATTTTTAGGCTTTGGGCAGTATTACCGTCGATTCTGGGACTTCCATTAAAAGCAACAACTTTCATACACAACCTCCTCCAATATTTAATGACCTTGAGTTAACAACCGCTTCCATTAACCTCACCCAGTGTTTTTTGTTTCCTGAAAGCGCTATCCGTGCTATAATAATACATACTAATAGCATAAATTGCAAGTATGCACTTATTTGTGGTATAGTACCCTTTTTTATACCATATGTATTTTCATTTCTATTATGTATCTAAGGAGGAATTATAACTTGATTAAATTTCGCAATACTGAATATCACTGTCCAATGGAGTTAACCCTGGACCTAATCGGCGGAAAATGGAAATCACTGATAATATGGCATTTAGGAGAAAACACCTTACGGTTTAGCGAACTAAAAAAAACCTTACCAAAAATAACGCAAAAAATGCTGACCCAGCAGCTTAGAGAGCTGGAACAAGACGGGTTGGTCAAGCGGTTTATTTACGCTCAGGTGCCGCCGAAAGTTGAATATTCTCTTACAGCTGACGGCAAAACTTTATTGCCTATTTTGAAGACAATGTCCCAATGGGGAATTGGCTATGCCAATGATACCGTGCCAATAAATCAATGTCACATAACGACCGATACCATGAAATAGAAAGACGAACCCGGGAGGCTGTTTAAGACTCTCGGGTTTGTTGCTAAATAAAGGTACCCTATAATTTATTAATTATACTGGCATTATATGCAGCGCCGAAACCATTATCGATATTAACCACACTAACACCGCTTGCACAACTGTTCAGCATGGATAACAGCGCTGAAAGACCGCCAAAGTTAGCCCCATAACCAACACTTGTAGGGACGGCAATAATCGGTTTATCTACAAGTCCGCCGATAACGCTGGCAAGTGCTCCTTCCATGCCGGCAACTACAATAACTACCTTTGCGCCCCGGATGATATCTATTTTGGCGAAAAGTCGATGAATGCCGGCAACTCCCACATCGATGATCTTTTCCACCCGATTGCCCAGAAGAGTTGCAGTTTCTGCTGCTTCTTCCACTACCGGCATATCAGAAGTCCCTGCTGAAATAATGGCAATATAACTGTCTGTAAGCTGTTCTGCTTTTTTGCGAATGGTGATTGTCCTTCCCAAAGGGTTATATTTGGCTTCTGTGCAGATCGTTTTTATTGCTTCGTACATTTTCTCATTCGCGCGGGTTGCCAATATATTATTATCCTTAGTCAGCATGAATTGAATGATGCTTGTCACTTGGTCTACTGTTTTTCCTTCACAATAGATCACTTCCGGATATCCTACGCGTATTTCGCGATGATTATCGATCTTAGCAAAGCCCAGTTCTTTGTAAGGCAAATCTTGAAAGATTTCCATGGCTGCTTCCACTGCTATTTCGTTGTTCTTTACCTTCTGCAGCAGTTTTCTTATATCCGCCTTATTCATTATTTCCTCCCGGAATATCTAGGACCGCACTATTTAGTTTCTCTGGTCTCGTTAAAACTGCCAACCCGATAGCCTTGCAAATCTAAAGTTACATACTTAAAGCCAAATTCTTTGAATTTGCCGGCTATCTCCGCAAGCAGCATCTCATTAAATAGTTTGTTTATATCCTTTTGGTCCACTTCAATTCTTGCCAGATTGTCATGGCATCTCACACGAACAGCCCGGAAACCGCTGTTCATCATATACGTTTCCGCTTTTTCTATCTTAACAAAATCTTCTTCCTTCAGTTCATTGCCATAGGGTATTCTTGTCAGCAAACAGGCATAGGGCGGTTTATCCCAAGTACTAAGCCCCAGTTCTTTTGATAAACTTCTTATTTCCTGTTTACCCAGTTGGCACTCTAATAAAGGACTCTTTATATTCAGTTCCCTTAGCGCTTTCAAACCCGGCCGATAGTCACCTGTATCATCAAAATTGGTGCCATCAATCACATGAGGATAGCCTTCCCGCCGGGCAATGGCTTTGATCTGACTAAATACCGCCTGTTTACAAAGATAACATCGATTTTCCGGATTGTTTCTTATTTCAGCAATAATAGGTGTCTCCAGGATTTCAAAGGCAACACCAAGTTGTGTTACTAATTGTTTTGCTTCTGCGATTTCCCATTTTGGAATATAAGGAGATTGTATGGTTACTGCTTTTATATTATCACCTAAAGCCTGTTTAGCCACTTTAAGTAAAAAAGTACTGTCTACTCCTCCGGAAAAAGCCAGAATAACCTTTTCCAGTTTCTTTAAATAATTTATCAAATATAAATATTTTTCATTGTTTATCATAACTGTTAACCTCTATAATTGTTCTCTAATATATGTTAATCCGCTCTCTTATTGTTTCTATCTTCCCAGCCAAGAAATACCCTTAAAACATTAGGGATCTCAAGCTCCCTATGACCTATCCCATAACCAATCTTTTCTATTGAAAAGTCCATATGGTCGGTGAATGTGCCCACATTGGCCGCCAATATCGCGGCCCCGGTAGGCGTAGTCGTTTCAAAAGGCACTATACCTGATTTCACGGGAATATTCTTTAAGATCTCAACAGTTGCCGGCGCAGGAACGGGAATAATACCATGGGCGCATTTCACAAACCCTCCCCCTAGCTGAACCGCTGAAGCAATAATCTTATCCACTTTTAGATAATCCAAACACACCGCAGCTCCCACGATATCAATAATCGAGTCAACAGCCCCAACCTCATGGAAATGCACCTCATCTAAGGGCTTGCCGTGCACTTTGGCCTCTGCCTCTGCTATCTTCATAAAAATCGTCAAACTCAACTTTTTTACCTTATCATTCAGACTGCTGTTTATTATAATACTTTCAATATCCTGTAAATTTCTATGAGCATGATGATCACGATGAGTATGGTGATTGTCAGACTCAATAGAAATCTGTGCTTCATGATGATGATGATCAGAAGGTTCTTGGACATGCATTGCATTTTTTAATACTACATCCACCCTGGTTCCGCTGATACCTTGCTTATTATCCTTTTTTACCTGCAACTCATATTCAGCATCCAGATTGAGCTTAGACAACTCCTGTCGTAAGTAATCCTCATCAACTCCCACATCCAGCAATGCACCCACATTCATATCACCGCTGATGCCGCAGAAACAATCATAATATAACACTTTCATTGTCGAGTTCTCCATTACATAACATAATTTATTCTCTTAATCGATTTTACGAATCACTTCATCTTTTACCCCCAATAACCATGTGGCTTTATAGAACCCATTAAAAGTTCTTGCCAGTAATCGGCGGAAAAGGGGGACGGAACTCTAGCACTTGCGCTAGATGGCAGCGAAATTCCGTCCCCCCTTTTCCGCCAGGCCAGCTAAATTGTGATATATTTTTTTAGCGTGTTCAAAACCTATTCAAACAGTTCTTTAACATTCTTTAATTCTTTAGAAATTTCAATACCTTGCGGACAATGACTTTCGCATTTACCACATTCCACGCACTTGGAAGCAGGTGCCGCTAGTCTCGACCACGCTCCATACATATACTTTGCTCCAGGTGAACCGTCGAAAACCCAATGATCGTTATACGTTGAAAAGCACATCGGTATATTGATGCCGACAGAACAAGGCATACAGTAAGCACATCCTGTACAATTGACTTTTACTTTTTCTTCAAATATTTTTTTCACTGCTTCAATGATAGCTAATTCTTTTGCCGTTAAAGAATTCGCTTCCGCTTCCTGGGCCACTCTGATATTTTCAGTAACATGGTCCATGGTACTCATGCCGCTTAATACAACTGACACCTCCGGGTGATTCCATACCCACCGCAAGGCCCACTCCGCCGGAGTTCTTCTGACTTCAGCCTGATCAATCACAGTTTTTGCTTCTTCAGGCAGCTTGGCCAGGTTGCCGCCTCGTAACGGTTCCATTATGGCAATGCCTAACCCTTTCCTGGCGGCGTATTCCAGCCCTTCTTTTCCTGCCTGGTATTTTTCGTCTAAATAATTATACTGAATTTGACAAAATGACCAGTCATAATAATCTACTATTTCTTTAAATAACCCGGCCTGATCATGAAATGAAAACCCGGCATATTTGATTTTCCCGTCTTTAATCGCCTGATCCAAAAAATCTTTAATTCCTGTTTCTTTTAACTGAGGCCAGACATGATTATTTAAAGAATGGACTAAATAAAAGTCAATTACATCTGTCTCAAGCCGTTCCAGTTGCTCATTTAAATAGCGCTCCATATCTGCTCTCGTTTTTATCAGCCAGCTTGGCAGCTTAGTTGCTAAGTAGACCCGCTCCCGATAGCCATCTTTGAGAGCTTTAGCAACAAAAGGCTCACTTGCTCCCCCCTCTGTAAAACCGGTTCCATGATAAGGATAGGCAGTATCAATGTAGTTTACTCCGGCATCAATTGCATACCTTACCATAGGTATTGCTTTCTCTTCATCGATTTTAGTTGGATCATTATTAATCACCGGCAGCCTCATACAACCAAAACCTAAGACAGAAACCATCTCATTTGTTTTGCCAAACTTTCTATACAGCAAAATTACTCCTCCTTCTAGACAAAATTCTATTGTTAATTATCCTAATTTACTTTCACTTCACCTGCAAGAATTTTTTGGTAATCTTCATAATTCTTCTTTAACAGTTCCGGCGTATCTAAGCCATAGGGGCATTGGGATTTGCATTTTCCGCATTCAAGGCATCCTTCAATTTTCTTCATCATTTCCTGTACACTTGGCGTCAGCCAATTTTCAGATGGGGAACGTCTGAGTAAAAGGGACATCCTCGCACAGTTATTGATGACAATTCCGGCCGGGCACGGCAGGCAATAGCCGCAGCCCCTGCAGAATTCTCCCATCAGCTCGCGTTTGTCTTTATCAATTAATGCCCTTCTTTCGTCGGTCAACTGCGGTGGGTTATCCATATAACTTAAAAATTCATCCAGTTCCGTTTCCCGCTGGATACCCCAGATGGGAAGAACATTATCGTACTGGGCCATAAATGCATAGGCTGCGGCAGAATCTGTTATTAATCCCCCGGATAATGCCTTCATGGCAATGAATCCCATGTCCGCATTCTTGCATTTCTCTGCCAGTTCAATCTCCTTTTCTGACGACAGATAGCTGAAGGGGTATTGCAGGGTCTCATACAATCCGGAATCGATGCATTCATGTGCCACATCCAGTTTGTGATTCGTCAGGCCAATGTGTCTGATTTTTCCCTGTTTTTTGGCTTCCAGCATGCATTCGTACATTCCCGATCCGTCCCCTGGTTTATAGCAGACATTTGGCCAATGGAACTGGTAAATGTCGATGTAATCTGTCTTTAGCATCGCTAAAGAAGTTTCCAGATCTCTCCAAAAGCCTTCCGGCGTATTGGCATGGGTTTTTGTCGCAATAAAAATCTTCTCTCGCATTCCCGCAAATGCCTGTCCTATTTTTTCCTCACTGTCTGAGTACATACGTGCAGTATCAAAGAAGGTCATACCTCCTGTGTATGCCTTCCGTAAAATTTTGACCGCAGTCCCCATATTTACTCTTTGAATGGGCAGTGCGCCAAAGGCATTGCGGTCAGTTGTAATCCTGGTGCTTCCTAATGTAATCCGGGCCATTGTTATGTCCTCCGTTTTTTTAATCTTCCGGTCTTCTTAGTGCTCTTTCTTTTTCTACTATTGTCTGTTCATAACTGGCAATTTTATAATCCAGACGTTCCAGCGTTTTCTTCATATCTTCCAATCTTGTTGCGAGCTGCTTACGTTGCTCAATTAACAGTTCTTTTCTTACGTCAATGGTATCATCGCCCTGCTGGAACAGCCCAACATACTCAATCAATACTTCAATTGGAAGCCCTGCACTTCGCATACATATGACAAATTCCACCCACTTACAATCTTCTTCCGCATAATCTCTAATCCCGCTTTTATTGCGGTTTACATGAGGAATCAGTCCGATGCGTTCATAATAGCGGAGGGTATCCTGGGAAACATCAAATTTTTTACATACTTCGGCAATTGTCATCTAGTTTCACCTCCAAAAACAGCATATCATCTGGAGTTAACTCCAAGTCAAGAGTAGTTTCATAAAAGTATAAATGTTTAGATCCTTATATTAAGATGACTAACTGGGAGAAACGCGAATAGCGGCCTCACCATTAACCGGGCAACCATTCTCGCACGAACCGCATCCCACACACTTGTCAGGTAGAATGATGGGCCGGTGATATTCATCCCCGTCGATTGCCAGAACAGGACATTGTTCGCCGCAAATATAGCACAATTTACCGGCATTCCAGGCAATACAACGTGACTTATCAATAGCAGCCTTGCCCATCCGGATTTTTTCCAGGGGAACTTGGGCGATGGCCCCGGTTGGGCAAACCTTCTGGCATGCCAGACATAAATCACAGCGGGTTTTACGCGGGATGATATAAGGCGTTTCAAAATTTGCAAGTCCATCAGTAATAGGCATTGGGTAGAGCGCTTTGGCAGGACATACCTGAACACACCTTCCGCACCGATTGCAAACGGCAGTAAACTCTGTTTCCGGTAAAGCCCCGGGAGGGCGTAAGGCTTTTTCCGCCGCCCAAACAGTCTTTTTCCATAAAGCGGCAGCCATAGCAACAGCAAAAGCAGCTTTAAAGAACTGCCTTCGCGACCCTTGGAGCTTTGTTGCTGCAACATCATCGGCGGAAGCAAGCTTATCCTTGTTCCCCTGCCAGGAACTCTTCTGCCATTTGATTGACTTCGTGGGACAAGTCCTTTGACAGTCCCCGCAGGCTAAACATCCTTCCTGCGCAATACCGGTATTCGTGGGCGCGGTACCAACTGAACAGGTTCTCGTACATTTCTCACAATGCACACAGTTTCCCGCAATCCGGTAACGAAAAATTCGTGGCCAGGCTGCTAATGACAAAAGAACCCCGGTAGGGCATAGCACACTGCACCACAAGCGGGAAAAAAACAGGGTACCGGCTGTTATCCCAATAAGCATCCAGGGAATATGTCCTGTTAGACCTCTCACAATTTCATGGCTAAACAAAGCAAAAGGGGTTAAAAAGAAGACCCAGTTTGACCCAAGGACAAAGAGTATCACTAAAAAAAGGAGCCAATACCCCCGCATAGGCTGTACGGCATGCAATACTTTGGTTCTGGTCAGCGACAGTTTTGTGAAAACTGCCCGGCCAATTTTATCCGTCAACGCCAACAAAGCGCCAAAAGGGCACAGCCAGCCACAAAATATCCTTCCCCACAGCAAGGCTGATGCCAAAGTCAGCAGCGGCAGCCATGCCCAGGCAGGAACCTCCTGCTGCCAACGGAGTTGACTCAGCAAAAGCCAAGGGTCAAGCCGCGAGAACCATTGCAGTAATAGATTTTCTTGTCCGGGAGGGTAGGATAAGTAGGCGAGAAACAATACAAAAGATAGTAAGGAGATAAACTGCAACGTATATCGCAGCAATAACGCTTTCCTGGATTTCATTGCCTACACCTTCACAACGGTAAGTTTTTGCAGATCCATTTCGCCTATGCCTAATTGTGCAGCTGCGGTTATATACTCAATATCCGCCGGTTTATGACCAAACACTGTCGCAGCATAAGTGTCAACAGCAACCGGGTCGGTACCAAAGATCACCTGATTCCATTCGTGAATGGTTCCCGGCCCGGTAGGCCCATTATCAATAATACCTCTTGTAGCATCTACAATGGTGAGATGAGGTTTACGGAAGGAAGCAAGTTCAGCAATACATTGGGTAAGATCTGTACTATGGAAGTAGCCGCGGTCCCATACAAGCCCCATCATGCCTTTTATACCCAGAGTCAGCTTGGTCATCCTGTGATGTTTGAGAATGGGGAAGTTAATAAACACGTCGGCATTTAGCACATCTTTGGAAAACAAGGCGGTTTTCAAGACCTTGCCGCCGATATCCACCTGCGAAAAGAAGCTTTGCTCATTGATGGCATAAGCTTTTCCACCGGCAGCTTCCACTGCCTCCTTAATTCTGCTGTTGGTTAGACATACAAGAGGACTTTGAAAAGGATAATCAATTACTTTAACTTCCTTGGCCCCTGCTGCCAAACATTGCTTCACTACAGCGGCAACCAACTGCGGATTAGTTGTTGCGGCTTCTTCAGGTTTTCTGGCAACACTGAAATTCGGCTTTAGTACCACTGTTGATCCTTTACGAACCAAAGCGCTGATCCCGCCAAGGGCGGCAAAGCCTTTTTCTATTAGTGAATTGGGTTCAGTTCCCTCCGATACAATCAGTTTGCCGCGATCATATACACTTGCTGCCGAAGATGCAGCCTGACTGTTTTGCGTATTTTGCTGATTATCGCTTTTTCCGGAAAGATTCAGTCCGCATCCGGCTAATCCTAACGACAATAATCCATAGCTAACTCCACTGATAAATTCGCGTCTGTCCATGATTCATCATTCCTCTCCATCATTAACTCAATATATTTGATTTCGTAGGCTTCTCTTTAACTGGCCGCCATTATTTTCTCCTCTGAATGGCTTTTCCCATTTCGTGTACCTACTCCGTGGGGTTTCACCTGCTTA
>JAEYSJ010000371.1 GCA_023434855.1 Bacillota bacterium
TTATTAGCGTACTTCTCAATATCAGCCTGGATGTTTTGATAAAACGCATTAAAATCATCGGTATACTCCGTCCAAAGGCTCGAAAAGGTAGTGGTATCCTGATGAAATACCGTATAAGACGGATTCACCGATTCCCAATAGCCTAATTCCTGATGATCATTGAAGCATGTCCGGAATTCCTGCTGCATGTTGACTGCAGTGGTTACCATATAGAGCAAGACAGGATAAAGCTTTAATGATCTTGCCTTTACCGCTGGCACTAATGCCGTACTATCTATATCGGAAGTGATGCTAAAGCCGCATTTTACATTCTTCAAATAATGTTCAAAATGCTGCTTGCGGTTCCAGTTTTCCATATCAATCTTGTTAAAATTCATTTTTAACCTCCTAAAAAATAAATGAAGTATTCTTTAGGAGGTTACTTCTCTGCCTTTTTCATGTTCTCACCTTATTATATAAGATTTAGCTGGCTAATCTGCTCAATATGGGATAAAGAGAGGGCAATTCCCTTGTTATATCAAATCTTAAAACACTTTTAAAGTCTTAGAACCGATATTGAACTCTCTTATGCTATTAGGATTTCTTTATTGTCATCTAGAGATAACGTTTGCCGATATTCCTCAGCAAACATAGTCGTATTAAATTCGGCAGTCGGATCAATATTTAAAACTAGTTCTTCTAGTTCTTCGATTGAAACATTGAAAAATTCTTTTCTCAAGTTTACCTTATTAACGCGTCTGTTGTTTAGAAAGGTATGCAGCTTTTGTTCTAAGGAAACAGCATCATCTGAAAAGATAAAACTGTGAACATCAAATTTAAAAGGAACACTGGCACTTCCTAATTCATTGATTCTTTCTTGAGGATCAAGTCTTCTGGTCATACCGATCTTAAACATTTTGTCACCGAAAGATCCAAAGTTGCTAATGATATAGACGTTTCCAGCTTTGCCGTTTTGCAAATTGATAATCTCTTCTTTTTTATGCTCGACTTGTACAAGTTGTTCTTCGAGTTCTTTAATTCTATTATGAAGTTGTTGTAATTTTTCAGTATCTTTAGTTTCATTTATGAGGGAATTTAGGTTATCGATTTCCTTCTTATATTTTAATTCTTCTTTTTCAACCTGCTGTTTCTGTTGTTCTAAAGCTTTCCGTTCCTCAGCTTCTTGTCTCATCTGTTCACGTAAAGCTAGTTGTTCTTGACGAATTTGTTCTTTTTTGACGTAATATTCAAATTCAATCATCACAGCTTGCGTAAACAAATATTCGATTTCACCAATGAATTTCACCATTGTACTAGCAATTGTTTGATTGCCATCTGCAGCGATTGAGAGGTAACGTTTTGTCATGGTGTTGACTTGATCAATAGCATCTTGGAGCTTGCCATATCGTAAATTGATAAGAATGTTTTGCAGCTCAGCTTGTAAAGCAATTACCATAAGTTTATATAAAGCAATATTTGTTTTTGTTGTATATCGACTTTCATATTTTTTTAGTGTTTCTTTAATAATCTTTTCGTTATCTGTGTATGCTTTCTTTAAATCTCTAACATCCATAGAATGCAATTTTAGCGTTACAGTCGGTGCAAGCTCATCCAAGTATTCCTTATCTATTGATGTCAGTGTTAGTGATTCTTTATCAGCGAATTCATTAAAATACTTGTTGAATGAATGGTGCATTGCATTATAAAGACTTTTTGCTCGGCTAATCTTATTTTGAGTTAATAAAAGTGTTTTGTTCAATTTCTCAATATCAGATTCTATTTCCGTACATGTTGCTAAGTGCTCATTCTTTTGAATATTTAACTGTTGAAGATCTAATACGATTCCGGTTTTAGCTTTGTTTAATTCTATTATCTCGTTTTTCAAATCAATAAATGCGAGCTCTTCAGAAGTTAATTTTATTTCAGAGAGTTTGGTGTTATTATCGGTCAACTCTTCAACGGTCTTTGTTTGACTGTTGATCGTGTCTTGCAAAGCTTTTAGTTCTGTATTTTTTTGCTCATGTTCGCTAATCATGAAATTATAAATGTAATCTTTTATATGCTTGTCCTTTAAAATAAGAAGAATTATAGCGGGAATAAGGAAGATCGGCATACTGACAAATGCAAGTATTGCAATCGTATACCATTGATAATACCAAGGCAAAAATTTTTCTGGTTGTAAATGCTTTTCGAGTGGAGTGGAGCAAGACGCGCAATAATCCCAATTGTGATTAATCTTGTTATTACACTTTGGGCATAACTTAATCCCTTTACTCATATAAAGCCCTCCCGATAACAAATATGTTTAAATTCTGCATATTATGCGGAATTTAAATAGGTGATAAATACAAGGTTCTTCTAGGAGATTTAACCATATACCTTCTAGTCAAACAAGAGATAATTTTAATCTTTGAGCAAGGTTATTTGTTTTGAATAGAAAAATTGACCATAAGCGATTAGGATAATGCGTAATATGAATTTATATGTCCTGTGATACGAAACTTCTGTCACTTAATCATTTAATGAATTATGAATAATGAAAGGTCAGAAAACACAATAAGTAAGTAGTAAGAAAAACATGGAAAAATAACCTGTATCGCATTTCTAAGGGGGGAGGCGAAGTAATCCCATGGAGTTTTCTTTAGCTCGAGGGAGCATCAGTTTCATTGATATCAATAGAAGCAGGTTGTATATAAGTAGCCAGTATTATAATTTGCAGGAATTTTCTTGTTTGTATGGTAATTTTAATTGAAATAGCTATGACAGAGTATGATGTAAATCTAATAGAAAAGAATGAAGAAAGATGCGCCTTAAATAAGGTTGGTCAAATTTTATATTTTACTGTAATAAGGAGGAGCAAAACTTATAGTCTAAAGATTAAGTAAAGAAGGAGAGCGTTTTATCGAGTTCTGTCTTTAAGCAATAGCTCCTTTGGAGGAAGCAAATGATGAATAAGAGGCCGTATTTTAATAGTAGAATTGAAGAACTGGAAAAAATATTTATATCAGATCAAAGTGATCTAAAGTTACTTAAAGAACTATCTCATGAACTTCAGTTTCGCAATACAGTTCGTGCTAAAAAACTCTCTAAGGATATCGCAAGAGTATTAATTAGTTGTGGTGATGAATCAAATATTTTTTTCCCGAAAGCGGGCATCATGAATTCAGGTGGGAACAACATAATTAATACGGATAAGCAAATGGATGCGGTACTAACTGTCGAAGAAAATATAGATAATGAGCAGAAAACAAACTGGCTTCTGCGTGAACAGTCTGCCCCTGTTTTATCCTGTCAGCCCCCCTTTCAAGAGCTAAATACTAATCAGGAACAGAGGGGCATTTTGGCTACAACCATTGAAAAAACTGATGTGCCTGAGGCAGATGCAATAATATCAGCGTGGCTAACTCAAGAAATTCTTACACCGCAGCCTCTTCCTAAAGAAGAGGATTTACGTGCATTTAATCGGCGTTTTGTTTCACTATCAGAAGTCCCGGAACCGTGGAAAGATGGACGTTTTAATAAACGGGGGAAAGAAACTGCTATTTTCTGGATGGTGTATTTAGGAGAGATTAATCTTTCTAAAGCTATGGAATCTATTCTCAAAATGTTTCCTGATGAAATGGCTGATGAACGTTCCGAAATACGGGGAAGTACGACAATTGCAGTGCTGGTGGTTGATGCTCAAGGTCGATTGGTATCTGGTAAAACATTTTTATCAAGTTTTGCTTGGGGATATGGGAAAGTTAGAACAGGACAAATAAAAGAACTAGCATCCTTTGCAGATGCTGAACAAGCAATTAGGTTAGAAATTGAAAAACGGCTAATACATACAAATGAAGATGATGAAGTTCAACCAATAACTTCGAACGATCTTGAAAAAGTAACTGATTGGCTTATCCAAGAATTAGATTTACCACAGGATGAGGTATGTAGACCAGGAAGTGCAATAAGGGTACCACAGTATGGCTTTTACAACGAAGAGCCAGAACCGGAACTTTTAAATAGTTTTTTTATTGATGATCTGATTCGGGTCAGGGAGAAGTTTCTTCAAAAAGATGTTGGTAATGCTCTTTCTTCCTACCTTTGTGGATGTTCTGATGTTATCAACCAGGATATAATTCGAGATAAAGCTTTGCTTGCGAAGACCTTATCCCCGGAAAGAATCCCACTTATACGCTGGCCTGGTCCTGGGCGGCATCCATTATATTTAATGCAGCAAGCTGCAATCAACCACGCAATTAATGAGCTTGCAGATGGTGGGCTTATAGCTGTTAATGGTCCACCAGGAACAGGTAAAACAACATTATTGCGCGATATTGTGGCGAAGGTAGTGTTAGATCGAGCCGTGGCAATGTCGCAGTTTGAAAAGCCTGAAATGGCATTTAAACATATTGCTACTATGAAGACCGGACAAGCTTTTTCGCACCTATACCAATTAGATGATACGCTACTTGGACATGAGATTGTTGTAGCCTCGTCAAATAATAAGGCAGTTGAAAATATAAGTCGTGAGATTCCATCCTCAAAAGCTATAGCAGACGATTTTGAATCACCGATGCGGTATTTTCAAACAATTTCAGATACAGTTGCTGCAGGTGAGAAAGAGGTCGTTAATGGTGCTACATGGGGACTTTCGGCTGCTGTATTAGGTAATGCTGCGAATCGGGCTGCTTTTCTAAAATCTTTTTGGTGGGACAAACAGCGAGGGATGGCGCAATATCTAAATGCGATTGTAGGCAACAAAGGATTAGATGATGAAGCTATTCCAGAAGTAGTGATAATGGAAAAGCCTCCATGTAATGAAATTGAGGCTTTAGAACGCTGGCAGATCGCTCGCAGGAGCTTTTTGGATAAAGTGGAAAAAGTTCACAATCTACGCAATAAGGCACAGGGATATTATACTGCAGTTCAACGCAAGGATGAATTAACAAGACTTGCAGAGGTGGCAAATGAGTCATTCACTGTTGCTAAAAAGAATTTTGTTCTTGCAGAAGAAACGCTAAATGATAGTAATATCCTACATAAAAGATTATTAGAGACCAAACGGAATTTAACAGAAGACAGAGTAACATTGGAACGAATGAAACCGGGATTTTTCAGTCGGCTTTTTCGAACGCGAATCTATAAAGACTGGTTTGAGCGTATGATCCTTGTTACAGACGAGATCAGTGGCGTGCGAGGAGAATTGAAGTCGGTGGCTCAGGCCGTTGAGAATGCGCAAAAGAACTATTCGATAGCTAAAGAACAACTTACTGTATCGGAGAGTGAAAAGGTTAAGGCGGATAGGGAAGTCGAAGGTATCTTAGCTTTAATTGATGAAGGGCGGAGTCTTATAGGCAATAATTTTGCGGATGCATCTTTTTGGGCGCAAAATGATGCTCAATTGCATACGGCTTCACCATGGATATTTTCAGAGTTTCAAAGAGCACGAGATGACTTGTTTGTAGCGGCTTTTGAACTTCATCGTGCCTTTATTGATGGGGCAGCGAAATTTATGCGTCACAATATTCGTGTTGCTTTAGAATTAATAAAAGGACGAGCTTTGACAGAAAAACAAGAAGTTGCAAGACGGTCTTTATGGGCGAGCTTGTTCATGGTAGTACCTGTTTTGTCTACTACATTTGCCTCTACGTCAAGACTTTTTGGAAAGTTAGGAAAAGAGCAGATAGGCTGGCTGCTTATTGATGAAGCCGGGCAAGTACTACCGCAAGCTGCAGTAGGAGCGTTGTGGCGGGCAAAGCGGGCGATTGTTATTGGAGATCCTCTTCAGATTGAGCCAGTCGTTCCCATGCCGCCGAAACTTATAAATGCTATTTTTTCACAGTTTGGCGTGCCAAAAGATGAATGGGCAGCACCGGATGTATCTGCGCAAATTCTTGCTGATAGAACGAGCTGGTTTGGCACCACAATTACTTCAGCCGATGGTGAGATTTGGGTAGGCTCCCCCTTGCGTGTACATCGGCGTTGTCAAAAACCGATGTTTAATATCTCGAACCATATTGCATATAACGGATCGATGGTTTCTAGGACCCCTGAAGACAAGTCCCCTGTTGGAGAGGTTTTAGGCTCTAGCAAATGGATTAATGTTATTGGGGAGGCTAACAGTAAATGGTCTAGAGAAGAAGGACTAATTGCTGTAGAAATGTTGGAAAAGTTAATTGAAGCTGGGAATGAAGAGCCGGAAATATTCTTTATTACACCATTTCGGGTAGTTGCTTCAGAACTCCGACTGATGATTCGAAGAAATAGTCGAATTGCCAATAAGCTCGTACCGTCGGCATGGGAATGGACCAATGAACACGTTGGTACGGTTCATACTTTCCAAGGAAAAGAAGCGGATACGGTAGTTTTTGTCCTCGGTGCACCGCTAGATGCTTCTGGTGGTGCACGTCAATGGGCAGGAGGAGCACCCAATTTACTAAATGTAGCAATGACTCGTGCTAAACGACGTTTATATGTTGTTGGAAGTCATAAGGCT
Source organism: Bacillota bacterium (assembly GCA_023434855.1). The sequence continues at coordinate 6,458 of JAEYSJ010000371.1, forward strand.
TGGAGAACCGCTGGGTATTTTCAATACTTAGCGACTTCTCTTCCAGTGATCGAGCATAAGATTTCTGATGACTAGCGATCTGACGATGATCCAATTTTTATCTGATCTTTCTGTAAAATAAAGATGCCCTTCATATCGGAAGAAAATATTAAAAAGGAGATTACGTCTATGGTTCAGGAACAGGAAAACAAGAAAGCAGAGCTGCGTTTTAAAAACCTCCCGTTTTTACTAAATGACATGGAACGAAAAAAGTGGATTATTGATTCATTTCCATTTAGATACAAAGAAAAAAAGTATATTGTAATATTAACTAAATATAAACAAAACGAGAGAACGCCAAGCATGTATGCTAAAGCTAAAATAGAGTTTATACGAGTGGATAATGTCAATAACTCAATTAAAGGTTATATTGATTTTTATAATGTTCACTTTAGTAGTAGCCAAGAATTTTGCAACTTTTTTGGTGTGGAAAGAAGAAATGCAAACAGAGATTTATTTGAGGATTTCTCTGAAATATTTTCTCACTTCATTCCTAAAGAAAAAATTATAAATAAAAGTGAGATAGAAAGGAATTTAATTGGCAGGCGTGCGGAGGGAAACAATCCTAATGCGATATATTGTTATGATGTACGTCGCAATGGAAGAAAAGAAGATGGCTCACAGAAAAAACGCAGCATAGAAAATGATAATAAAGCACAATCGTTACGTCCTGACCTATATGAAAAATTTAGGTCTGACACTAATTTGAGCTTTTTCTTTTCAGATAGGAAAGAAGATAAAAAGACTGATAAAGAAATTTTAGAACTATTTGCAAGCCGGTAAGCCGAGTTAACCACATAACTAAGAGGATGTGGGGATAAAACTAGATTGCTTACACCGCATCTTTGTGTTGGAGTGATTCAATTGGATAATAGTAATTGGTTACCGAAGTGTTTGGTTCACTTAAATCAAGCTTATGTAAAATCAACGGATGATTATGTTGTTATAGGAGAAATATCATCTGAAAGTCAAAATGGTTATAAGGGGACACGCGCAATATTTACGGCTCTTGTTCCTTTAGATCAAGTTCAGGCTGTCCTGAATAATCCAGGAGGGATTGGACATAAAGTTGAATCTGGGGGTCCTCGTCCTAGCGTCAGAAAGGGTGATTCATTTAAATCTGATTTTTGGGTACGGGGTATAGATAGTGAAGAACGGTTTGAACCGCTAGTTGTAAGTTGGGAATATCATAATAAAACCGTCATGATGCCTGATAATGGCTTGCTGATGTGTTATGGCCTATGTCCACGTATTGTAAAAAGTCCAGATCAAATTATTTGGGATAATTTGGCCTTGCCAGAGTATGATGTTATCTATGTAAAGCCTTTGTCACATTATAGTTTTCCATCTGGCTCTGGATGTTCAGTTAAGATAAGCCGAAGGTATCTAGAGGATTATGCTAATTTAAAGAACTGTGCTGTTGTTGCTGTTTTTTTCGAAGAACGTTATTGTGCACTAGATAATGAACTTAAGGGGCGCCTTAATGGTCATGAAGCAATAAGCATAACAGCACCTGGGCGGTCAATAGATTTAAAACATACTGATTTTTCTGGAGAAGAAGCTGTGCTTTGCCAAATCTGGGGAGGTCGGCTTGTGCTCATGCCAGAAGGTAGGCCTGTTTCTGACGAGAAGAGTTTTGACTTAGAATGGCCTGATTATCCGGGTATCATGACGCTTGAGCGTGCAAGAAAACAGGGAGTTAGAAATTTTGTATACGTTAATGATCAAGTTCTAGATCAATTTGAGGGAAAAAACGAGTATCGCATTAATCCTAAAAGCGGAAGTGTTTCATATGACGGATGGTGGGCATTATCATATTGTCATCGTATTGGACGGGATTATATTGCATATGAAATAAAAAAGATATACGAAGGCTGTCCTCCATCGATAATTCGGCATATTCATCGTCATTCCGTATCTGAAACTGTCGCAGTTGCTCAACAACGAATATTTGGAAATGTCAATATTGGAGTTCGCGCAGAAAAACTCATTAATGCCTTCGAAAATATGGGTTTGGAGTTAGCCAATATTTGTGATTCTTTTGAACTACCATTTGAAGATTCGGATATTATTGGCTTAAGTAAAAAGGATGTTGACTACAATGGCTGGTGGACCTTAGATAGTCTAAAGCCCTTGGGCTACAGAGTTTCACAGAATATATCAAGAGATCAATTTCTTCAACGCTGTAAGGATGTATACCAGTTATTTGAGGGATTTAAAGAAAAATCATTAAGAAGGCTTCTCCTCAAAATGGGGATGGACAAAGAGAAGATTAAAGACTTTAAGTCATTTAAATTGTTTGCTACAGTAATGCAACTTTGCAGTATAGCATTGGAATCAGGGTTAGATTTAGTTGAAGACCATGAAGCAATAATTGCAAGATGGAATAAGGATATTCGATTGGAGGAATTAACATTTTTATTTGCTCTTGCAGATCTTAGAAATTCAGCAGCTCACATTTCGTCAGAAGAAAAAGTGAAAGCTGCGCTAAAGGTTTATGGAATAGAGCCTGAGAGCATGAGTGCTGGATGGGGAACTGGAGTTGACCAAATATATGACAAGCTAACTGAGAATCTAGTCAAAATTGTTGAAATGCTACAAGAAAGTAAAGACCATTTAACGGACTAAAATTTAAATGTAGTAACACACGAAAGGAGTATGTGAAAGTGAGTTGTGAAATTGAAAATGCGATAATTGAACGACTGAATTTTGCAATCGATGAGGCTAATAGGGAAGCAAGTTGCGAAAAACTAAAAACTCATGTAATAGCAGTTTATGATGCACTTGTTTCGCATAGAGAGCAACTTAATAATGGTGCAATTAGAAATATGGACTATTATAATCTTATTTCCGTTATGATTCAGAAATATAGTATACCAATAGTAATTGCTACGCCACATAATGGAAGACATTTAATTAATAATGGAACGGGCCTTTTTCTAGAACTTGATCAAAGATTGTTGATAACGAATGAGCATGTTTTAACTGCTTGTAAGAATGCTCCAGAGGGAGCGGCAATACTGATTGGTGAGTATAATATGAGTGTTGAAGATTTTGTCCAAGCTACTTTGGAAAGTCGTAGCAATACTAATTTAGATTTGGCTGTAATCAAAATTCCCGAAACCTTGATTGAATCGTGGGTTATACATCAAAACAAACTTTTTTATAAGCCGGAATCTTGGCCGCCACAATTACCTCAAAACAGAAACATGGTTTTCTTGGCTGGATATCCTGGAGTGTTGCGAGAGGATAAGGGTAATGAAATTGGTACTTTTTTTGCCAGCATTCAGGATGAGATTATGGATGTTGGCGTTACAAGTTCGATAATGAACTTCAATAAAATGGAATGGATCAAACGATTAGGCGTTCGTAATATTGAAGAGTTGACGCGATTGGGCGGATTCAGCGGAGGTCCAATGTTCTTATTTTTAGATGGAAAACTAATCCTTTTGGGGATTATTCGTCAAGGAGATGGCGATTTCTTTGATATGCAATTTGTTCACGCAAGATTTATTCAAAATAATGGGGAAATTTGCGATATTTAAAGTACCATTAAAGGAAGGATATTTCTGGTGTTTGCGATTACAGTAAGACTAACTTTAATTTGCCAATTTTGTGTACTTGCTCTGAAATACAACTATGCACATATGAAGTACTTCCCGTTGTTTTCGGACACAGTCTTATTTAAGTATTTGTGACAAGGTTGTCAAACAGGATCGCCCTGCAATGTTAAAATCATACAAGGGAGGAATTTACTGTGAGTATAGAAAATTTAGTTTACAATTGTAGCGGAAAAGACTATTGGGAAAAACTATATCAAGAGGACTATAAACGGCTATGTCTTTATGAAGGACATCACGGAAAATATGTGGGTGAAGTTATCGATAATGAGATATTCAACTCTAGAACAGGTGAATATTTAGGTGAAATATATATGGAGCGGTTGATAGTTGATAAAAGTAAAATTGGTAAAGTAAAAATCAAAGGAAATTTTATGTTTCATCCATTCGGAAGAATGGGGCATGCGTGTATCCCGCGATTACCAAAAATAGAAATACCGAAAGGTTATGAAGATTTTACAGTAGGTATGAGATAGGTACTTTATGAGGGGAAGAGTGCGGAAATGTTGATAGTTATCAACTGTGTGCGCTAAATATTAACGTTTTATTTTGTGATATTAGGCAAGATAAAACATGGAGATACCAAATTTCAAAATAGCTGATATAATATAGGCTCCTTGGCTAGTTTTCCTAGGGAGTCGCACCTTTGGAAGTGTTTCACGATAATAATCTAAAGTTTAATAATAGCCGTCTTTTCTTTCCGTGAATTATGTTAACTGAATGCAGAGCGTCTGAGGAAACATATATAAATCGTGATTAAGGTTAGAAGTAGGTTCATTTGTAATTCTAGGTTATAATCAGTTAATAATTAAAAAGCCTAAAGTAACCGGATTTATAGGTTACTTTAGGCTTTTCACATTTATCGTCTAATGGAATCATCTGAGCGGCCAACTAAATAATCAAGGGAAACATTGAAATAATCGGCTAGGGCGATAAGCCCGGAAATATTGGGTTCTCTTTCGCCAGATTCATAAAATCTCCAGGCGCGAGTGGACACACCAAGTAAGTCGGCTAATTCTTGCTGAGACACTTTATGGTTCTGTCTCAATTCTTTTAAACGAGTTGAAAAAATCATAAGAAACGCTCCTAAAGAATATTGACAGGAACTTTTTGTTCCTTTAAAATAAAAGGGAACGAAATGTTCCTAAAATCCAATCTGCATGATGATGTCTACTAAAGCGAGGTGAAAGTAGCAGTATATCATTTGGTATGGACGAAACAAAAAATGAAGGAATTAGCCGTCGAGCAATGATTGCTTCATCTGCTCAGTAAGTGTCTGACTAAGTGTGAGCTAATTAAATCCACACAAAATCGGTCATTTTTATAGGTACGCAATAACTAACTTCGTTTTGGATTATCCGTGAGGCCTAAGAGCCAATCAGTTGACACATCATAAAAGTTAGCCATTTTAATTAGTGTTTCAATGCTTATCGCTCTTCGACCATGCTCTAGTGAGCCTACTGCACTTGCTGTAATGCCGACCGCCAGAGCCACATCCTTTAGTTTTAAATTGCGGTTTTCACGCAAATATTTAAGACGCTCCGCTAAGATTGATAAAATCATATAAACCAATTCCTTTAAAATAGTTGACTTTGTGCTGATAGCACAATATAATTGAAATATAAATATGTGCCAATAGCACAAAAATATGCTTGTTAACAAATGCACAATCGAGAAGAGGTGAAATGTTAAGCAAAGACCACAATGCAAGCTATGCAAAGGAGTTGAGGTTATAAGGTAGTTGCGGACAGCAATAATGCCTCTATTAAGCGTGCCCTGATTGCGTTGGCGCGCAAGGCAGGGAACTAGTTTTTCCAAAGTTAAGCAATTCTAATTATACTCTATCAATTGGTTAGCGTAAACCTGTCCTATATGGACAGAAGCAAAGAATAGCATCAAATGCTATTCAGGCCGTTGATAAAGCCCCATCTGCGTTGTACCCGCAAGGGGTAAGCCGAAGTTCTAAGGCACTAAAGTGCCAAGAACTTCGCATTCAGGCCTGCGGGAGCGCGCTTGTCGTACTGCCACTGTACTGTCTTCGCTCGCTTCCTCGGAATTCCCCGCGCCCACAGCTCTTTGTTGCACGAAAGCAGACACTTGAGATGGAGATCGTGCACCTGGGACTTTCTGAACGGCCTGGGAGCGGTTTCTTTGCTTTTAATAATTGCAATATTCACATATTTACTTCTTGCTATCATATAGTTGGGTTAGGAGGCTCTTCGGTGGGATTACAAGGAAAGAAAAAAGCCATGTCCATTCGGGTCGGCTGTACGCTGGTATGGGGCATGGCATCGCTCTGCAGTGGATTAGCCTTTGCGGCAGCTAGTGACAGCCAGCCGCAGGAAGGAGAATATGGTTTGCCACCGGTGACGGTGGAAGCCCCCAGGCCGGATTGGGAACAGCGCTTATCTCCAGGCTCTGTCTCCGTGATCTACCCGGAAGAAACACAGGGGGAACACAAACGACTGCCCGAACTGTTAGAGACGGTTCCGGGCGTTCATATTAGACGGATGAATGGGACTGGCCAGTATAGTGTCGCCTATATCCGGGGCAGTACGGCTGCCGAGGTAGGCGTATATATGGATGGCGTGCCTTTGAAGCTAGGCTCAGAGGCGGCAGTAGATCTTTCGGTCATTCCGGTGGAAAATGTAGCCCGGATTGAAGTCTACCGGGGCTATATTCCTGCCCGCTTTGCCGGAGCGCCGTTAGGCGGTGTCATCAACATTGTAACTAAGAAACCTGAGAAGACAGGCGGCATGGTATCGACTGGCATGCGCTCCTTCGGCGGCTACCAGAACAGTGTGAGCATCAACAGCCCGCTGGGCAGCGGCAGTTTGTTGATCGGCATCAACCGGGATCAGGCAAAGGGAGACTTTCCCTACAACAATTTGGATACTATATCGGAGCAAAATATGAACAAAGACTATTATCCCCCGGTGGAGCGTCACCGGCTGAACAACAGCTACCACAATAGCGATGTATTGCTCAAATGGCAGGATGACCAGTGGCATATCAAAGGCACCTGGCGGGAAAGCACCAATCTCTTTCCGACACCATTATTTAACGCCGATGAGGACGATAACCCCGCTTCGCCGTGGTTCAGCGATTTCCGCAAGGAACAGACCAATATCCAAAAGACGCTGACCGTTGGACGGCGGCTGACGACAGGCAAGCTGGACTGGGGCTGGCAGGTGGACTACCTCGATCAGAATAAGAGCTGGGACACTTATCCACCGCCCTCCGGTTCCCAGGCCATTGCCCAGACCAATGGCAACTATCAGACCCGGCGCACCGGCCTGGCTTTGGATGGGACATACCAGCTAGCAGATAGACATTTACTGGAGTTCCATGGTGACTATGCCCATGAGACCTATGATGTTGTCGGCAACGGCTGGAGTGCCAGCGGCTTTTTCCGTGGTCACTTTGCTCCGCACTATACGAGTGACCAGTGGCACCTGCAGCTGCAGGACACCATCACTTTAGGAAAAGAGGAAAACCTGTGGTTCACGCCTGTTGTCCGCATGGATCAGGTGAAAGGCCGGGGCAATACCAAGGAAGAAGAAAGCTGGCGCTCTTCCTGGGGAACAGCACTCAAAAAGAAACTGGCTAACGGATGGACACTGCGCAGCACCTACGGCACCTATAACCGGTTCCCCAACTTCTATGAAATCTACGGTGACGGCTTCTTCATCCGGCCCAATCCGACCGTCATCAAGCAGCCGCTGCCGACCTGGGAACATGGGACGCAGTGGGATGTAGGCACCGACTGGCAGGGCAAGCTGGGAAAGGTGGAGGGTGATCTGTCGCTCACCTATTTCCATCGCCGCACAGAAGATCTGATCGACCTCATCCGCCTGGTTAACGGTTCAGTCTACTGCAATGGCGGTGCAGGCAAAGCCCATGGCGTAGAGCTGGACAGCAAGCTGGCCTGGGGCCGCTGGGATTTGCAGCTGGCCGCCACCTGGACTTGGTCGGAATACCTGGAGGCCTATTACCAGCAAAAAGGCAGGGTGGGAAAGCCCTTCTACAACATTCCTGAGTTCGAAAGCTATATTCGCCTGGGCTACCGTTTCCCGGGTGAGAAGCTATCCATTTTTACAGCCTACCATTACCAGGATGAGGTGCCTTTCAGCCACAGTAACAGCAGCAGCTTCTATGAAGACTCGCTTGGCACCATGGAGCTGGGCATGCACTACAGCTTCCGTCCAGACATGAAGCTGACTGCAGGAGTTACTGATGTCTTTAACAAGGGCTGCGAACAGCAGCAAGTAGAGCACGACCACTGGGGCGATACTACAAGAAAAATGATGCGAAATATTTGGTTTCCCAGGCAGGGGAGAACGTATTATGCCACCGTTCAGTACTCCTTTTAACAAGGAGGGGAGACCATGAGTAAGAAATTGTTACTGGGATATACCGTAGTAAATGGGGATTATACCGGAGGGGAAGCGGGAGACATTACACAGGGTGCAGGAGGAGTGACAGATATTACTGTCAACAAAAGGCAGGTTATTGACTTAAACAAAGATCCCAGCCTGTATTCCTTTGAGGATGCGGCATCACCCAGGCAGAGACGGGGAGTGCTTGCTCAGTACAAACGGGTTCAGGGCGGTGCGCATCTGGCTGCTGACATCGGGATCTATGATCCCTCTGCTAATCCCTGGGCTGTGATCGCCCAAAAGAAGTGGAGCCATATCGAAAACCTGTATGGGGTTGTGACATTGGGCGATTCCCTTTATGGGATTGATTATGACGGAGCAAGAATTGTCCGGATCACAATGTCCGGCAACAGCTACACGGAGATCGGGAGCTATACCTTTCCCGGTACGGCAGGCTACCAAAGCAACGGTGTGGCGATAGCGGCTGTAGACGGCTATTTGTACGGACTATTCACGACCGTGAATAATCCCTGGATATCTAGTCCGCAGTAT
>JAEYSJ010000085.1 GCA_023434855.1 Bacillota bacterium
TATTTCGCTTTACTACTTCTATGTTATCTCGAGAAACCTGTAATTTACCGGAATACAACTTATATAATAAATCAACCTGCTCACGAGCTGAAATTTGAAGTGATGATCGTAACCAAAATGTGGTTAACCCTCCTGAAATATCTCTATTCCCATATCCTATTTTATCGAGGTTTTCCTGCATTCTTTCTGCGCCAATATTGGTGCAGAAAGAATGCAGGAAAACCTCGATAAAATAGGATACGGGAATAGAGACATTTCAGGAGGGTTAACCACATTTTGGTTACGTTCATCACTTCAAATTTCAGCTCGTGAGCAGGTTGATTTATTATATAAGTTGTATTCCGGTAAATTACAGGTTTCTCGAGATAACATAGAAGTAGTAAAGCGAAATATTACGTTGTCCGAAAGTGATGGGATTCGATTTATGGGAAAAACGGGGTCTGGTTTTGAAGACGGGAAATGGAAACTGGGTTGGTTTGTTGGCTGTATAGAAAAACAAGGAAGCCGATATTATTTTGCCACTAATATTCAAGCACCAGATGGAGCAACGGGTGGTAAGGCTAGAGAAATTTCCAAAGCAATTCTTAAAGAACTTCAAATATTATAACAGCATAGTTGTGTTAGACAGAGGGATTATGCCTAGTGCATATATCAGACCTTTGTCAGGCGATTGCCAAAGGTTCTTAATTGATGGATATTTAAAAGGGTACATAATTGAAGATGATAATAAAACAATAAGCATAAAAAAATCGGAGCATTTACGCTCCGGTTTTTTTGTTTTCTATTTTAGTTAACTTGTGGCTTGCTTTTGGTACTATGTGTTACTTCCGCGAGATTATGCCCTTTTTTCGCTTGGTAATACATTGGATTGCTAAGGAGTTGATGAACATGTTGATTAAAATCCATCAAAGCGGTAGGCGAGGGTTGATTAATTTCTTTGAAAGTAAAAGTAATTTTAGGCATTTAATAAAAACCTCCTGAATTTTTGAAGTATCATACGGATTCAGGAGGTAGAACTTAACATGTATTTGAAAGGATGAATATATTGATAGTTAAGACGATAAAACATGTGGCAATTTATTTACGTAAGTCTCTGGATGATGGAGAATATGAAGACGTATTGGCCAAGCATCGAGATATGTTGACTTCTTGTGGAAAGTAAGGGATGGAGCTATGTAATCTTAGAAGAGATTGCTTCTGGTGAATCGATTATTAAAAGACCGCAAATGCAAATTTTACTCAGTCAGGTAGAGGATGGCTGTTACGATGGCGTGGTCGTAGTAGACTTTGACCGGCTAAGTCGTGGCAGCTATGCTGACCTGGGGATGATTGAGGAAGCTTTTAAATCTACAGGGACATTAATCATTACACCCCAGAGAACGTACGATCTAGAAGATGACAGTGACGAAATGACAATTGGCATTAAATCCTTTGTTTCCAAAGAAGAATATAAGCTAATCAAAAAGCGATTGCGGGATGGGAAGATCAACGGAGCTAGAAAAGGGATGTGGACAAGCGGTCAGCCATCGTTCCCCTATTACTATGATCGATTGAACAAAAGCGTTTTAGTAGATGAAACTAAACGGTATTACTATCGGGAAATGGTCGAACGCTTTATTAATGGTGCGGGTTTAACGGAAATTGCCGACTGGTTAACGGAGCATTTGCCCAGGCAGCGAAAGAATACAATGGGAAAGCAGAAAAATTGGTCGCTAGTTGTTGTGAAACGAATATTAAGTAGTGAAGTGCATCTCGGTTATGTGATTTTTGGCAAGCATAAAAGGAAAAGGGGGATTAGACAGGTAGTACCGCAAGAGCAATGGATCAAGAGTAAAGGGAAGCATGAGCCATTAAAGACTGAAGAAGAACATAGAAAGATTATGGCACGCTTAGCATTGTCTAAAGAGCAAAATACAAAAACTCGATCAGAAGTACCATTGTCGGGGATGTTATATTGTAATCAATGTGGCTCTCGGATGATAATTAAGACGGTTATATACAAAAACGGTAAGAGAAGTTGGTGTGCGCTTTGTTCTAATCGAAAAGGGGATATAAGCTGTGATCAAAAAAGTAGTGTCTTGAATGAAGACTTCTTTGCAGGATTGTACCAACGTGTAGTACACATTGATGATAACATTCAATGGCACTTGCATGAGCAACACAGAGCATTAACGAAATATAAGCAATTATTAGCGATTAAAGAAAAAGAGATGGAGAAGCATAAGCAAGCTATTGATAGGCTATATGAAATGCGAGAAGAAGATAATATTGATAAGAATTCCTTTATTGAACGTAAAAAAGTACGCGATGAGCAAATTCAAGCTTTGAAGCAAGAAATTGAGAATTTGAGACTGATTATTCAGGAACAAAAGGACATGCCCTCACTAGACAAAATAAGGCAGCAGATAAAAGTATTTAAAGAGAGATGGTGGTATATAGAGAGTGTACAAGAGCGGAATAGGTTGTTGAAGCGGATTGTAGGTAAGATTACGTATCACCGAGAAGATAATAATGTTTACTTGGGGATTCAATATAATTAAACTTTAGTTTAATAAAACTCCTGCTATATTTTGTATACATATGGCAGGAGTTTTGAATTTTCTAAGAAATGTAGCTATTATGTTTTTGGCCCAGAACGATAGGTATATAAATGAGATTTACTGGAGGTAGAGAGATATGTACAGATTGTTGAAATTATTTGGTATCGTTAGCGTAATACTTGTATCTGTTACGACTTCTGGCTTTGCTTCTAATTGGCTGGTAATGGAGGAAAATTCAACAGCTGTGTATCAAGTTGATGCAGAGACGGTAAACTTTTCGGGTGAAGATACCGATAAACAGCTAGAAGTATGGATGAAGAGTCTTCAAAAAGATGGAGCTGGAACATACAATGTAGCTCATTATTTAGTAAAAGAGAAGGGATTAATGTTCATTTTAAAAGAACGTACGATTAGTTCAGCAAATGGGGCAACACTCAGTTCATTTCAGAATACTACAGATAAATGGAATACAACTACTCCCAATACTCCGATCGGTTCTATTGCGACTCGTCTCTTTACTGAGTATCATAAAAATCCGGAAGAATTTAATCTAAAATCACTAGCGAATCCCCTTGTGGAAGGGAAAGGGCTGATTTCGACTGAGACTAAAATGAAAGAAACAGCGGAAACGGTAGTGGATCTAAAGGAAGTCCAAAAAGCATTGGATGACGAACAAATTAAAGTTGAAAATGCTGATGGAGTGAAGCGTTTCTATGTGCGCGACAGGAGAGGACCTGCTCTATTTAGTGGCATTACACATTATGTAACAGCAGACTTTTATTTGTCTATTTATGGAATTACTAATACCAAAAGAACAGCTACATTACAGTTCACTACTGAGGATACCCGGGCTGGTACTCATAAAGAAAAAGGCCCAATAACGATTCAGGTTGACGGGAAAGACTGGGTTTTATCGCCTTTACAGTCTGACAGCGGTGGACGTAATAGTGTTATGTATATATATACGTATAAGCTGCCTGATTCTCTTGTGCAATCAATAGTGGGGAGCAAGAAGCCTGTTATTATAAAATGGATGCATTTTTATAATAATTCATGGGAAAACAAAGAGCGTATAATTCCAGATAAGACACTGCGTGCAATACAGCTTATGTACTTAGGATGTAAATAGATCCTTATCAGTCCCCAAAAATGAGTTTTTGAAGAGTGCCTTAAATAGATGTAATACATTCATAAGAGCGTATGTTTGATGTGTTCTTGCATTTTTCCATAAGTACGTGCTTTGCAGTGGCGATGACTTAGAAATGGGAACCTCTTTGGCCCACTTTGGCGGTATTTCTCATCAAAAGGAGGTAAAGTAAGTGAACCTTTTTAGTATTTTTAGTCGAAAGAAAGCCGATAAAGGTGAATGTCCGGGAGAAGAATTTTCTTTATTAGAATTGACGGATGAGAACCAACTCTTTATTGCTCTTATAAATATGGCCTATAAGGGGTATCGTTATAAGGCTAAATATCCTTGGTTTTTAAGCATTTCAATTCCACTAATAAATCCAAGTGAAAACGGACTTCCAAATAAAAATGATTCAAGAGATCTTGATAAATTTGAAGATAGTATAACTGAAAAATTATTTAGCACGGGTAATTCTCAGTATATTGGAAGAATAACAGGTGAAGGATATAGGGAATTGCTCTACTATTTAGATATGCCACAGGAAAAAGTTAGGCTGCTTGATAAGATAATAGAAAGTAATGAAAGTAGATCCTTTGCATATCGCTGCGAAAAAGATTTTGAGTGGAAGTTTGTTAATATATATTTAAAGTAAAATATGATTTTCATTGTTTATAAGGGCGTAGCTGTCGAATAAAAGATGAACTTTGTGATAAATATCTATGGCACGCAGGCCAGGGCAGGCTATTTATGCTATTACAGGGCAACCTGAATTGGCGAAGAGTGATTTTCAAAAGGCGTTAGAACTTAATCCGCAATTTTCCGAGGCAGTAAAGAATCTCGAATTGATTTCTTCCAATAGTCAATCAATGATGTTTAATATCAAATTATGAATATAGTAGTTTGCAGTTTTTAGTGTAGCCCTAGTAAGAAGTGAGGTTTATTTAATGGTTAAAGTAGCAGCCATCAAAGCCAATTTCTACGATCAACATATAGTCGGACAAGCTAGAAAGAATTTATAACATGCGAGGTTTCATCAAAATTATTTCAGCCTTTAGGGGCTGATTTTTTATATGAAGGATAATGTTGCTAGTTCGTTCAATATAGTAGTAAATCTTTTAAAAAAGGGATAATCACGAATGATGATTAATGATGTTTTGGAATACAATAGATTGTTATGTGAAAAAATGGGTCCCATTTGGCTAAGAAGGAATTCAACTTGTTATAAGCTTGTGTCATATATTAATAATTTGACCTGCTTGTTTATGGGGAAACAGTATACCGATGTTGCTTTATTCGTTAAAAGAATTGATGCCGAGTTAGAACGCCTGGAGAAGGATCTTAACTATCACTATGAATATTTTGAGATAACTAAGTCTTATATGCAAAAGATCGTAGAATATCTGTTTCAAAACAATCTTTTATCTGAAAGTGGAATAACTTGTTACCAGAAAAGTACCAGACATATAAGGAAATAAAAATTGTTACTCAAAACTTAAACAGAGATCTTCAGATTTTATTTAATAACTATGATTGCAAAGAAGGTACCTTTATTCATTATTTGCACGAGAAAGCCACATTTAACGAGCAAGCATTTTGGGATTATTATAATAGTATAATCTCTATTACAAGAAAGAAGCTGCAGGGAGAATTAATAGATACAAATACAACTATTGCTATAGTTTTGACTAAAAGTAGCAGCCGTCAAAGCTGATTCCTACGATCCACAAATAGTCGGACAAGCCATAACAGATTTACTCGCCCATTTAGGCGGCATATCGCAGTTTATACAGCCTGGCGATAGAATATTAGAGAAGCGAACATGTTTGAAGATGAGGCTATATTCATGCAAGGGTTGAATTTGCTACACATTGCAAGACGTAATATTCCTATCGATAGGATAAGTCAGTTAGTGTTGTCTGTTATTATTCATTAGTGCTCGGATTATGTATGTAAGTGGGAAGTCAAATTTAATAACAGACGGTGGTAGTGTCTCTTGAAAAATTCGACACTCCACCGTCCTCTTGTTTGTCCTGCTATTACACTTCTTGCTTAAAACCTAATTTGAAGATAATCTCTTAAACAATTGAAGAATTGCTTAGATATCTGCCAAATCCATAATAATATTCATTTTAACGATAATAGATGTGACCATCTTTGTATAATGCCTGATTCTCGTCTGAACTCGGCCAACTATGGTCATGCCTGTGCCAACCATTTCTATAATCATGTCTAGTATCAAATCGAGTGTCAAACCTAGCTCCGTTGTTATAGCGGATAACATATCTAGCATTATTGTTTCTGCTACTATACCGAGTGTCATATTTACTTTTGTTATCAAACCTAGTATCATAGTGAGCTTTGTCATTAACCCTGGTGTCATAATGAGCAGCTACTCTTTGTTGTTGTATATTCACAGGATTTTCTGCAGCAAAAGTGGTAGCAGGAATTGCAGCCCCGGCTCCTGTTAAGAGCGCGGCACCCGCTAAGGCTGCAGTATAACTTTTGTATTTGCGGCGAAGCATTTTTCTTTTAGATATTTTTCTTTCCATATATCCCACCTCCTTTTTTTTAGTTTTCCATGAACTCATATCGAGCATCCATGGAAAATTAGCCTTTATATATTAATGTTTTTTATATTGTTGCCGTTAGCCATGTTAACGATTAAGTAATTTGTGCTTTTTTCAATACTGGAAATATGATGATATGTGCCCATCAAAATACCGTACCTATAACAATGTTTTCATTGCAGGAATGATCTGTAAAATATGGTATTTATAATGAAGCATAAATATTATGTGGAAGAGGCTATGGTTAGTCGAATTTCTTCCGGTTCAAATATAAGAAATGCAAGGTTACTTCCAATGCATTATTATCGATGATTATAAACAAAATTACTATTGACATGATTTAAGAAAGGAGGTGCTCCTTATGACAAAAGTAGCAGGCGTCAAAGCTGATTCCTACGATCAACATATAGTCGAACAAGCCATAACAGACTTACTCGCCCATTTAGGCGGCATATCGCAGTTTATCCAGCCTGGTGATAGAGTATTAGTGAAGCCAAACATGCTGGAAGCGGTGGAAAAAGGTCTCTGTGTAACTACCGATCCAGAAG
>JAEYSJ010000374.1 GCA_023434855.1 Bacillota bacterium
GCACAGGCGTTAAGGGTATAAGGGGCATGTCCAAGCAGGGGAGCAAAGTTGTTCTCCTTTGTCAGTTCCAGCAGTGCGGTTACATCTTTTTCATCAATTTTTTTTGCCTTGCTGCCGCGTGGGTTACGGGTAAAAAATTGAAATGTATTCGCTCCAATTGAGAGCGCTTCTGCACCCATATGTTTATAACCTTTCGACGTCGACAAATGGCAGCCAATATTTAGCATGAAATCCCCCCTATTTCGCTTCGATTAAAATCAGTATCTAAAAATTTCTTTCTTGAGTATTTATATACCTTCTCTTTTTGCGCATCTTTCACTATATGCACTTTTAACAATGCCAATTAGCTGTTCCGTTTTTCCAAGTTTAGCAGCATTTCCTTGACAGCCAAGCCGCCTCTATAACCAACAAGTTTTCCATTTGCACCGATAACACGATGGCAGGGAATGAAAATCGGAATAGGATTTTTGTTGTTAGCCATACCGATTGCGCGGGAAGCCTGGGGATTACCTATTTTTTGGGCGATTTCTTTGTAGTTTCGCGTTTCACCATAAGGAATTTCGCGTAAAGCTTGCCAAATATTCTGTAGGAAATCTGTACCTTCAGGCGCAAGGGGAAGTTCAAATAATTTTCGTTTTCCCGCAAAATACTCCAGCAACTGCTCCCCTGCTTCCTTAAGTAAAGCTGTTTCCTTTATGGCAGAATCATGTTGAGCGGCTATTTCGTTAAAAAATAGATTTGTAATTGCAATTCCGTTCTCCGCGATCCCGATTTTCCCGATGTCTGTTTGATAGACAAATACGTTTTTCATAACAGTTAACTCCTATTGTATATTATTGTTCATTACTTCTCTACTTTATTTTACGGGAAAATGCATCCCTTTGTCTTTCGAAATATCACGATTCAATTCTGTAAATTTCTCCTTAGTCACAAATTAGCAAAAATGTCTACAGAGGAGAAAAATACAAAAAACCAATTTTTCTTCCGGTTTTTGCTATAATTATTATATATTAATCAAAGTAGGGAGTGACAATATGACTTGGATGAAAGCACATAGAGCCACCGGTATGGGCAGTTTGCCCCATAAAGATATGATGACAGCACTAAATTTAGTTGCCTGTGCATTTCCTGAATGGCCGCTCTGGCCACAATTACCGCTGCAATCCGAGGAACAAGGTTTTGTTGTGCAATACGTGCAGCCGTTATTAAAGCTGGGTATTTTGGAAGTGGTGCCACGTAAAGACCCTGTCTTTGTTAGAAGCGCGGCTGATTGGGATGATAAAATATTGCGCTTTTATGAATTGTATTTAGCCTTTCAGTCAGGTGATCCACAAGCAGACGATTTTTTTGCTCTGGAGAACAATGCTTTTAATGGCCTTGATTTTTTTCTAACCAACTTTCCCGCATACTTTCCATTGGCTGAAGGGGTGAAAGGGCAAATTAGCGGACCCTTGACCATAGGACTGCAAATTAAAGATGAACGGGGACGAGCCGCCTTTTATAATGAAACATTGCGGGATTTACTTGTCAAATGCGTAACAGTGCAAGGTATTATGCAGGCTCGTAAACTTCAGTCCACTGGCCTGCCGGTATTACTGTTTATTGACGACCCCAGCATCTTTCTTTTAGGGGCAGCTACCCATATTACCCTTACCCGTGAAGCCATCGCTGCAGCACTTAATGAAATTATCCAGCCGCTTTCCATTATGGGTGTAAAAGTAGGAGTGCATGTCTGTGCCCAGGCAGATTGGTCCGTATTGTTCGACCTCCCCTTAGATGTCATTAATTTTGATGCTTACAAGTTTTTCGCCAGTATGGCCTTGCAGGCGCAAAATCTGCAGAACTTTTTGCTTAAGGGCGGCAAAATGGCCTGGGGACTTATTCCTACTTCAGAAGATGCATGGAAGATTACTGCAGCTGACTTAGTAAATCTATTCGAACAACAATGTTCGGATTTAGCCAAGCGAAACGTTGATGTTGGTCTTTTACGCCGCAGCATTATTTGGACGCCCAGTTGTGGTACAGGAGCTCTGCCTGAAGAGTTGTCGGAGCATATTTACTGTTTAGTGGCAGAGTTTGTCCGTTTAATTAAGCAGTAAGAATATGGCTTAATGCCTCCTCCAGCTTTTCTATTCGAGCAACAGCTGATGCTAAAAAGCATAGTCAATAATTGGTAACTACATAGTCTTGCAAGAGCGCTGTACAGAGTCCGCCGGGCGTGGCGTCATGCAAATACATATGATGTCATGGACAAGCTTCCCATGATGCAGTTTTGATTGTATAGATGAAGCTTGTCTGTTTCTGCAGCAGCTCCTAAAACATACAACAAAGGGTAGAAATGATCGGGTGTGGGCACGGCCAGTGCCGCACTTCGCCCGAATGAATGATAATTTATTATTCCTTCAGAATCACGATGTTGCAGGCATTCTGAGATATAATTGTCAAATTGATAGGCCCAATCATAACCATCATTTCTGGAAAAATCAATCATCCCTAAATTATGCACGATATTGCCACTGCCTAAGACCAGAACTCCGTCTGATCGCAAATCAGCTAGCTTTTTACCCAAATTAAGATGCTTTTCTGCTGGAGCCTGCCGGTCCACACTAACCTGAAACACAGGAATGTCCGCTATCGGATACATTGCCTTAAGCACTGACCAAGTGCCGTGATCGAGACCCCAGCTACTGTCCAAAGCCGCGTCATCCCCCAGTATTTTTTTTGTTCTTTCCGCCAGTTCGCGATTTCCCGGTGCCGGATAAACTATACTGTATAACTGCTCCGGAAACCCATAAAAATCGTGGATAGTCCGTGGCCGTTCATTGTCCATCACCCGGGTTCCCTCTGTATACCAATGGGCTGAAACCGCTAAAATGGCTGCAGGTTCTGGTAATTCTATTGCAAGCTGCCGCCAGCCACGGACATGCGAATTGTCCTCAATTGCGTTCATTGGCGAACCGTGACCGACAAATACGGTTGGCATTAGTTGCATAATATAACCTCCAATTTTTTATTACAGAATAGTTAATTGCTTAATGCTAAATATTCTTAATGAAGGACGATTCTTCCTGTTTAAAGGTATATTTAATTGCATTCCTCCCTATCAACTCTGTTATATTACTGGTTACCTTTGTCCAAATTATACTATTAATGAAAAAACAAAGAAAATTACGCCATAATTCTACATTTTATCTTATATTTTCACAGGAAGTCTACGATATATAGAATGTATCTAACTTTTGAGGAGGTTGAAATATGAATACTGCAGAATTTGTGAATAATCTTTCAGTACGCTTGGGAAGTACAAAAAAGGATGCCGATAAGGCATTAAAGGCTGTTTTAGCTGAAATCGGTGAATCTTTATCAAAGGCTGAAAAAGTTAGCTTTATTGGTTTTGGCTCTTTTGAAGTGTCAAACATAGCTGCCCGCAAAGGCAGAAATCCCCAGACTGGTGCCGTAATTACTATACCGGCAAGCAAGCGGCCTGTATTCAAGGCAGGTAAAGAATTAAAAGAAAAAGTCCAATAAATTTAATTATATTGCAGAAAGGACAGGTATTTGACCTGTCCTTTTTTTATATCCCTGCTTTATCTCTATTTTTTTTATATGTATCTAGATTTCGTTCCATGATTGTCTTCATCTAAGGACTTTATCTAATAAGAAATAACCGCAAACAATATTAAACAGACATAGTATTGGAATTCCAATGACAAAAGTCCAATGCCGTGTTTTATGGCGAAATACGTGCATCCCAAGAAGAATACCAATAGCACCAAATGCCAAGGACCACAGAAAGAAGGTTCGTTCACGTATACGCCACTCGTCCCGTCTGGCCTTTCGCTTGTCTAACATGACCAGTGTAAACGAGGCTAAATTCCAAAGAATATATAGTGCTAGCGCTGGTAGTAAATAATTTTGCATTAAGATGGTTCCTTTTCCTATCAATTTTACGTTTTAGGGCTAGTTCTTACATAGTGATTAAAAATTATGGTTAGCGCATTGATCTATTGAATTAGTTTATGAAGTTGAGCTTTAAGATTTGACTACAGAAGATACGCTGCTATCTTCTTCTTTTATTCGTGAAGCAAGATAAACGCCAAAGATGATGATACAAGTACTTAGCAGTTTAAAAGTGCTCACAGTTTCCCCTAAAAACAAGGTTGACAAAATGATCGTAAAAATGGGAACAAGATTTACAAAGATTGCCGCCCTGGATGCGCCGATTTTTTGCACAGCCATCAAGTGCATTAAATAACCCAATACTGACGCGAAAATTGCCATGTATATTACCGCCAGCCATCCGCCCCAGGAAATTAGAGGCAGAAAACCTGCCGGTATTTCCCATAATACGAAGGGCAGCGCAGCAATTGTGCATATGAGAAAGGTATAGGTTGTTACGACGATTGGGGTTAGGTTGTACTTGGCCATAAATAATCGGCTTAAAACCGTATAAACCGCCCAAGACCATACGGCGGCGAACATTAGGATGTCACCGGGATTGAACTGAAGGTTGCGGAGTATGTACCAATTCCCATCGGTTACCACCATAGTAATACCGGCAAATGCAAGAAAAATTCCCGCTGCACGGAGGAGCGTTACTTTTTCGCCAACCAGCATCATGGCGACAATTGTTGTTACCAAAGGAAGGGTTGAGCCAATAAGAGAAGAATTGACGGCCGAGGTATATTTTAGGCTGGAAAAAAATAAAACATGGTACGAAAAAGTGCCGATGACTCCAAGTGTAACCAGCGGTAACCATTGCTTTTTTGCGGGCAAACGGTTTTCCGGCTGCATCCGTATTAATATGAGAAAGATAAATGGTAAAGCAAATAGAAAACGAAAGAAAGTCAGGGAGAAAGCCGAGAATTCGTGGATAGCTATTTTGCCGGTAATAAAAGCCCCGGCCCAAAACAATGTAGCGAATACCATCATCACATGGATGCGGTTCATTGTGCACACCTCCCAAAATCTAATAAACAAAACCACTACCCCATACATTGTGTCGTATAAAATCTAAAATTAATATAATTTAATATCATTAATTGACTCAATCAGCGGGCAAGCATGCCAACTTTCCGGAGCACCTCATTTTCCAGTTTAACGCAATAACTCCTCCATTTATCTATAAATTAATTGAAATTTCAACTATTATTATTATATGACTAGCAGGTTCAAATGTCAACTATGCCAATGGTATTGCAATTAAAAGCATATATGTCAGAAAGAAAGACAACCTAATGGCCATTTTCTTGCTTGTTTAAAGTACTTTATGATTTCAAAGATGCTTAATCTTTAATTCCTTTTTAGTCATTTCAACATGAACTTCTTTAAATACGGTTGAATTGTTTTATAAAATATCTCCGGTATTTCACCATGAGTGCATTCCTGCCTTTTATATAACATATCCTTTGTTGAACCGTCTTTCATATGGCATCCATAGGCAGTACAATTGTTAACATTGATATGTTCAACAGAAACTACAGTAAATGAATCAAGATATTTTCGATAACATTTATCACATATTAATTCAAAAGTTGCATCCAGGTTGTAAAAGAATCTTATACTTTCATCCCTACTGAAGACTTCTTCACATATTGAACTCTTCAAAGGTATCTCGCGAAT
>JAEYSJ010000029.1 GCA_023434855.1 Bacillota bacterium
CGCTATTTTTTGTTTCATGAGCTTATCTTTTACAACAATAAAGTGCCAAGGCTGAGTATTGCTCCCTGATGGTGCCAGTCTCGCACTCTCAATCAGCCGCAGAATATCTTGATCCGGTACAGCATCACCTTTATATTTTCTAATACTTCTCCGCATTTCAATTGCTTCAATCATATCCATTCTCCTTTCATTAAAGCTATTTTTATTCGCTAAAATGGGCGAACTAAGTCCAGTTTTTTGAATACTTCTGTGTAATTTCAATCCAAGCGTGCATTGGCTTAGAAAGCCATTTATTTTTATGGTATATCAGATGCGTTGTTATATTATTTGTTTGCGAATTGCAATCAATTACCTTCAACTTGCCATCTTCAATATCTTTTTTCACTGCGATTAATGGCAACATAGATATTCCCATGCCATTAATTACCCCATTTTTAATTGCTTCAATACTCCAAAGCTCTAGCGAATTTCGGGGTACTAGCATCTTAGACTTTAAATACTCTTCAAAAACTTTTCTATATATACATCCCCTTGCGTTATATATTATCGTTTCATCGACAAGCTGATTAGGCTCAGATTCTAAATCAGCGAGCTTACAATCTGGGTTGCCCACAAGAACAAAAGATTCATATGCCAAATGGATTACGGTGTAATCCTTATATTCACAGTCTGCTGCAATTTGAAAGGCCAAATCAATTTCTCCACGATTTAGCATTTCGTACATTGGAGCGTTTGAGTCATTGATTAAAACAATATCAACCAGGGGAAACCGTTGTCGATATTCCCGCAAAATCGGTTCCAGGCGATATATGGTCAGCGTTTCTGGTGCCCCAATTATTAGTTTACCTCTTGTTACATCCTGATCTTTTACCGTATCTTCAATTTGCTTATAGATATCGGTAATTTGATACACATATTGAATTAATTGATTACCAGCATCGGTAAGTACAACTTTTCTCCCTATCCTGTCAAAGAGCTTTACTCCCAAATGTTCTTCCAGCGCATGAATCTGAGAGGTTACAGTTGGCTGGCTATATCCAAGGTGCTCAGCTGCCTTCGTAAAACTTTGCAATTTACAATCTTTTTAAAAGTAAATAGCTGGCGAAACTCCACTTCATTTCTCCTAAATACACATAATATGTTTCATTATAAATTTCTATCGATCAGATTCATTATTTCAATTTTTCAAATGGGTTTACCTTCCATATACTGTTATTAAACAGAAACATGGAGGTAGGGTTTATGACTGATAAGCTCCCCCACGCTAAAGTTGTGTTTGCCATTTCCATAACGATTATCCTTTGGGCATCAGCTTTTGTAGGTATTCGCGCCGCCATACAAGACTATCCACCGATTGAATTGGCAACCTTTCGCTATATCGTTGCTTCTATTCTCCTTTTCCCTTTAGCGTATATTCGCGGGATACAGCTTCCGAAAACAAAGGACCTTGTCACCATTACCTTGCTAGGTATCTTTGGATTTACATTATACAATGTCGCCCTTAACTGTGGCGAACAACTAGTTACTGCCGCTTCATCCTGTTTTATTGTAAATGGCGGCAATTTAATTACTGCACTACTGGCGGCTTTCATCCTAAAAGAAAAAGTATCTATTGCCAAATGGTTGGGTATGGGAATCAGCTTGTTGGGTATAGCGTTCATCACATGGGGCGAATCCGGCTCACTCATTGTTTTAAATAACGGCACCTTTATCCTATTTCTTGCTGCTTTTTCACAAAGCATCTATTTTATCCTGCAAAAATCTCTGCTATTACAATATTCTAGTTTCGATCTTATCTGTTATTCCATATGGATTGGCACTATTGCGCTGCTCCCCATAAACAGTAATTTGATTTTTATCATCAAGTCAAGTTCTATACAATCGACACTTTCTGTTATTTATTTAGGCATCTTCCCAGCTGTTGCTGCCTATTTTTGTTGGTCCTACGTACTAGCAAAACTAGATGCTTCTACTGCCTCGACTTATCTTTTTCTCGTACCAATTGTTACTTTATTAATGGGATATCTTTGGCTGAATGAAATTCCCTCAGCTATCGCAATTGCAGGTGGCATGATAACTGTTTTAGGAGTTCTCCTGGCTAAATATGAAAAAAAGTACGGCAACTGCTGGCTAACACTGAGAAAAAGAATTCATAGAATGTAACATTATCCCACTTATAATCACCCTGTTGACATTTAGAATTCTAACTGTTAGAATGAGCTCATAAATTCATTTGGATTATCACCACATTGGAAAGGAACTGAAAAATGGCAGAAAACAATTCTTGGGCGAATCAACCCTTTTCTTATCTACTCAGAGTGATAAGCATTAAAATGAAAAATAAAGCTGACAAGAGTCTGTCCGAATTCGGCTTGAATTCGCAACAAGGGCATACCCTCGGGTACATTAATTCCCATGAAGGAATTATCCAGAAGGAGTTAGCCGATTTTTTTAAGAAACGAGACGCCAGTATAACTAGTATGCTTCAAGGCCTTGAAAAGAAAGGTTTTATTGAAAGAAGAATTCCTAAGGATAATGAAAGAGAAAAAAAGGTTTACCTCTTGCCAAAAG
>JAEYSJ010000260.1 GCA_023434855.1 Bacillota bacterium
GCTTTCTAGCGGGCTGTTCATATAATCAATTGCGCATTTATTAATGTAAATAAATTGCAAATTTTTATCCAAAGCACAAAAGCCGCTATTTATGCTTTCCAATATCTCACTTATTTTTTGATTAGCAGCTTCCAATTCTGCAGTTCTCTCACGTACCAATTGCTCAAGTTCTACATTATGTCTTTGAAACTCTTCCTGTAAGCATTTTTCGTTTGTTATGTCTTTATGAGTTGCTACAGCACCTATTATCTTGCCTGTGCAGCTATACAATGGACACGCACTCCATATGCTGCTTTTGTGTAATCCATCTGACCAAATAAATTCGAGTTCATAGCCGGTTATATATTCTCCATACCATGCAGCTTGTTGTATCGGCAATTCTTCCGTCAGCAGTTTTTTACCTTTATGGAAAATAGCAACTTTTAGCGGAATAGCTGCTGTATGAGAAACGCCACATTCTGATTGAATCCGCAAAAATTCAGCAGCAACTGCATTATGAATGATCTCTTTGCAGCTTATATCCGTGGCGATGGATACTCCTCCGGGAATAATGTTAAACAAGCCTTCATTTTGTTTCATTTCTGAAGGTAATTTACTTAACCAGAATTTTTTATCTTTATTCAGTGTATCTTGCGGCTTGTTAAATTCATCCTCGTTTCTTACGTGCCCTAAATTCGCCATTTCTTTCCCTCCGTGAAAATCATTGCGTTTATATTTGTGCCAGTTAGTTTTTTAGTAATGGAGAATTACCCTAATAACAAAGCTCTTCAACGTTGTTAACTTTTGTGGGATTAATTGCTATAATTTCTGTAATCAATTTACATTATTGGTATTTTATTTCTATATATTTTTTTTCATTCCTTTACCGAAAAACAAGATGTTTTGTCATATAATGGTTTTATGGTAATTATCGGGTATCATTTGTAAATTTTTACACTAATCGCTCTTATTTTTTTCGGGCTAACATCTCAAAAATACGCTATATTGCTGTTTTGCGGGGCAAAATATACCTCGTATGAATTAATCAAATAAATCGGATACTAATATTGGTCAACGGCAAAAGGCCAATAAAATATATGGGGGGAAAAGATATGGCAACAAATAAACAAAGACTAGACGCCGATTATTATGATGCTCCTTATGATGTTCATGGTACCGATTGTTCGCCTATTAGTGGAGTTTCACCTGAAATGGAAGCATTAACCAAATTGACAATGTATTCTAATTCTGAACCGGTTACTAATATAATGAGTGAATTGAATCCTAAATAAAAACAATAACCAAAACCTTCTGTGGTTTTTTACCATAGGAGGTTTCTTCTTTCATCTAAACTGGAATTTGTTTTATTTCTGTCCGGACTAATCATTGGGTATTTTTGTTCTTCATATTTTGCATGTTAACATTATCGCCATTCCTTGAATATAATTTATTATACATAGTAGCGGAGGTGTTATTTATATGATTATAGCTTTCCTGAGTGCAGCAGCAGTAATTGTTGGTGCAACAGTACTTTTCCTAAAGTCACAATCACTTTAGTCAAACGGTCATATATGTCTTTGTATTTAATTCAGCAATTTCGTAAACAATATAATCGGAGGTGACTTTTATATGAGTAAGCATAATTCAAATGATTCCTTAGCACAAAAAAAGGCAAAGAAACAAAATCAGCAAACAAATAATAATAACTTTGGCAATAGACATACTGATGGTCCTAATCATCCATCAACATAAGAACAGCGGGCAGCCCAGGCTGCTCCTTTACTTTGCAGAAATCATCCGCCACTTTCGCTCCCTCGCCAACTAACTCGTTTTCTGCTTGAATACCTTCAATGCGAGCTGGCATCAATATCGGATATGAAATTACTAATCGCCTGATACATTCGTCACAGTAGCCCATCTTTTCCACCTCACTTATCTGTAATATTCTTATTTATTTTTCCCCAATATAATTGAGGAATAGACAAGTAAAATCTGCACATACTCCCAGCACAATTACCTTAAAATCAACATATAATAGTAACAAAAGTGTAAGTTGAGAGGTAAATTAGGATGTATAATCGTTATGAATATCCTAAACTGACAGAATGGGTGGACAAATGGAATTATATGCTCTATGGCTGCTTCCCACAAGCACCTTGCCAACCAAGGCCTTGTCTTCCGAAACCTAGTTATTATAGTCGTAAGTCACTTATGCGTTCCCCCGGTGTTTATCGTCAATATGTATATTAAACCGGAATATAGGTAGACCAAAAATAAAAGCCGCCGGGTTAAATTACCCGGCGCTTCACTATTTTTAATGTATTTATTCTATCATTCCAAGAGCTTTTAAATGAGCAATTCCACTGGGAGTTATTTTAACATTATCCAATGATGTATCACAATAAGTTTTCTCATCATGAACTAAAATATCTGTAATATATCCATTAATTCTAAGAACGTCAATAACCATTGAGAATCTTTCCATATTCCATCCCAATTTACTGGCTCTCAGTTTAGACATATCAGGATTAGGCTTATGTTGTTCATTGTAAATTTTCCTTAAAAAAACACTGCTTAATTCATTGAACACGATATCACATCTCCTTTGAACTTATAGAGAATCCTTCGACAAATAGCGAATAGATTCCTGTAAGATGAGGGGACGGTTCTCCTGGTCGTAGCCAGGTTAGCAGAAATAGAAACAGGTTAATGCGGACTGGACTTTTATCTTAATACCAAGACTTCCGCTTTGTTACTTCGGTTGGGCGTTTCAATATTCCATCAAAAAAAGTTTATTGTTATTAAACTAGACAACATCAGGCAGATACCCCTCAAACTGGGCGGCGTAAAGGCGGGCATAGAATCCCTGCTTGGCCAGCAACTCCTTATGCGAGCCTTCTTCCACAATTCCTTCGTCGGTAATTACGACAATCCTGTCCGCGTTCTGGATGGTGGCAAGGCGGTGCGCAATCACCAACGTTGTGCGGTTTTCGGACAACTTGGCAAGCGCCTGTTGAATGACTCGCCGGGTGTCATCGAAATAGCGAAAGCCCAGTTTCTGCACATGTGCAAACAGCTTTGCCCGCATATCGTATTCCATTTTGGCGCCAAGAACATGGCCAAAATAATCTACCATATATTGTACACCATAGCTCGCAATGTACATTACCAGCAGCCCCCCGCCAGCCCGCAACAGCAGGTTGATATCTCCTACAGACAAAATATCGTCAATGACCCAGCGGACGGCCAGCGGAAATACCAGGTCCATGCCAGCCATAAAGATTGCACAGCTAAAATCCAGAAAAAACAACGCCAAATGGGGACGGTAATATTGAATAAAACGCTTCAGACATTGACCTCTTCCTTATATGTTTTCTCCCACCGGCATTTTTACACTTTCCAAAAAATCCACGCCAGTTTGGTCCGCGACTTTCCTGTGATTAAGCCATCGTTTGCGACACTTCCAAGATAATCAGCGATCCGTTTTTGCATCTCGGCACTTACCGGCTTAAGGTGCCTTAACTCAGTAGAATATGTT
>JAEYSJ010000362.1 GCA_023434855.1 Bacillota bacterium
GGATGTTGCCGGGGTGGATATTGTAGCCGCGGATATAACTGTTCCCATTCATAAAGGGAGTGGTGCAGTAATCGAAATAAACGCCGCTCCGGGAATTCGTATGCATCATTATCCATCAGCAGGAAAATCACGGGATGTTGCAACACGGATTGTAGATTATCTATTTCCTGACGAAAAAAATGGCCGGATACCGATCGTGGCTGTTACCGGCACAAATGGCAAAACTACCGTAACACGTATGATCAACCATATATGGCAGGTGGCTGGTTATCATACAGGCATGACTACAACCGACGGCATATACATTGACGGACAGCTTATATTGGCTGGCGATACTACCGGGCCTGACAGCGCAAAAATGGTGTTAACAGATCCGGCCGTTGAGGTTGCAGTACTGGAAACGGCAAGGGGCGGTATAATCCGTGGTGGTTTGGCCTTTGATAAATGTGATGTAGGTATCATAACTAACAT
Source organism: Bacillota bacterium (assembly GCA_023434855.1). Next base: position 472 of record JAEYSJ010000362.1, read on the forward strand.
TACTGAAGATCATATTGGGCAGGACGGTATTGAAAATTTGGAGGACCTGGCTCACATCAAAGCCTTGATTGTTGAGACAGTCCGGTCAGGTGGAGCTGCCCTTCTGAATGCGGACGACCCATACGTTGCTGCCATGGCTGCCAGGGTTCAGGGAGAAATTGTCTATTTTAGCGTTGAACCTGACAATATAGTAGTACGCCGTCATTTAGGGATTGGCGGTAAAGCTTTTTTCGTCAAAGATGATATCATTTATGCCGCTTACGGCAGTTTAGCCAGACCGATTATTCATGCAGCCGATATTCCGATAACGTTAGGCGGTATTGCTATGCATAATTTGCAAAATGCATTGATTGCAGCAGCTGCCTGTTATTGTCTGAAGGCCCCAATTGCCCGAATACGTCAGGGACTAAGCACGTTTGATCAAAATCCCGGCAGGCTTAATCTAATGACAATTGATGATTTTCGAGTTTGTGTCGACTATGGCCATAATCCTGCCAGTTACCAGGCACTTGTTAATACTGTAAGGCGAATGGGAGCAAAACGTTTGGTTGGGGTGATAGCGGCACCGGGGGACAGGCGTGATGACGTTATTATTAATACCGGACGGATAGCAGGGTTAGGTTTTGATTATATTTACATCAAAGAAGACAGTGATCTCAGGGAGCGGCTGCCAGGACAAACCGCTGCGCTGTTGCGACAGGGCGTACTGGAAACAGGTTTCGAACCAGCAAGGATTGTTACTGTCTTATCCGAAAGTGAGGCAGTTGAAAATGCGCTTAAGAACACGGAACCGGGAGATTTAATCGTAATTTTTTATGAAAAATATGACGTTGTCATGGATGCAATTAACAAGTTTCGTGAAAATATCGGTAACAGTATGGAGTATAATTATAATACCGGGGTTAATGAGCAGATTATTGTTCCCAATGTCGAAATAGTATAAAAAATGCTAATTTGAGCCGAAAATAGTACATTTTGAAAAAATATTTTGGTATTTGGCAGGCAAACCCCCTATAAATGTAGAATATAATAAATTTAAATTTCTATATGGGGGTGTATATTTGATTATGGAAATTGCTGACCAGGGCCAAAATATCCAGGAATTGCAGTTAGTTATTTTTCGCCTTGCTAAAGAAGAATATGGCCTACCTATTACTCAAGTGCAGGAAATAAATCGTTTGGTTCCTATTACTAAATTGCCGCAAACACCATCTTTTATGGAAGGAATCATTAATCTCAGGGAGCGCATCATTCCTGTTATAGACCTGAGAAAACGTTTTCAGCTTGACTTGGCGGACTGTACTGATGATACACGAATCATTATTGTGGAAGTCAACGGACAGACTGTAGGTGTGATTGTTGATGCAGTAACAGAAGTTGTGCGCCTGGTTTCCACCAGCGTTGAACCACCTCCTCCGTCCTTTGTGCTTGATGCTAAATATATTCATGGCGTTGGTAAACTGGATAACCGGTTGCTCATTCTATTAAATATCGATAATATTCTAAGTGAGCAGGAAGAAATTGCATTACAGCAAATGAGTAAATGAAATGAAAACATCCGTAATGGGCGAGGTAAGAGTAAAGGCTTTTGCCAAGATAAACTTAGCGCTTGACGTGCTGCACAAAAGGGATGATGGATATCACCAGGTCGAAATGATCATGCAGGCCATCGACCTCGCTGATAGCGTAATACTCCTTGAACAGGACGGGGATGTTACCGTTAAGGCTAATATCCCCGCCCTTGCATGTGACAATACCAATCTGGCTTATCGCGCGGCAGAACTCTTAAAGAATAAGTTTAATATTAAACGGGGAGTAAAAATTGTATTAGATAAAAAAATCCCTATGGCTGCGGGGTTAGCAGGAGGCAGTGCCAATGCGGCCGCAGTTCTTAAGGGATTAAATGTCCTATGGAATTTGGGATTGACAATTCCTCAACTGGAGAAGTTGGGGGCCGGTTTAGGCTCAGATATACCTTTTTGTCTCCGGGGAGGAACTATGCTTGCCGGTGGACGGGGCGAGATACTTTCGCCGTTGCCTGATTTGCCTGAATGTTATGTGGTACTGGCTAAACCAAACGCCAATGTATCTACAGCTTGGGTATATGGGCAATACAGGCCGGAAAAGGTAATGCAGCACCCTGACATTCAGGGGATGATTGGCTGTCTCCAGAAACGGGATTTGCCCGGTGTAGCTGCCAAGGTCTGCAACGTATTGGAAAATGTAACAATACCTGCACATCCGGAAATCAGACAATTAAAAGAGTATATACTGCGGCATGGAGCAATTAATAGTCTGATGTCCGGGAGTGGGCCTACTGTTTTTGGTCTGACGAATGAAATATCCCAGGCGGAATTTATCGCCAAGAAATTGAAAAGCCATGCCAATTTCGGTAAAATGGAAATAATGGTGGCAAAAACACTTGCCGGGAATAATTAATACTACTATGGAGGTTGTTTATAATGCCCAGAAGTGGGGAAGCAATGAATGGGCGTTTTTTGAAACAGTCTCCTGGGGGGGAAGAAGATGGAAAGGCGTCTACTGCCAATCAGATTAGATAGTTATCAGCCACTTAGAGAGGTGGTATGTGAAACACTGCGTGAAGCTATCATTAATGGAGTGTTAAATCCGGGTGAACGTTTGATGGAAATTCAGCTAGCAGAGGAATTGGGAGTTAGCCGTACGCCTGTACGGGAAGCTATCCGCAAGTTGGAACTGGAAGGATTTGTCGTAATGGTGCCACGGCGTGGAACTTACGTAGCCGACCTGTCCATTAAGGATATCAACGAGGTATTCGAAGTCCGCACCGCGCTGGATGTATTGGCAGCCGGTCTGGCGGCTGAGCGGATTACCGAGGAAGAACTGGAGCAAATGGAGCGTTTGTTGGTGCAGATCGGTGAGTATATTGACAACGGTGATCTGGATAAAATAGTAGAAGTTGACAGTCAGTTCCATGATATTTTGTATCGGGCCAGTCGCAATGACCGGCTGGTAGGCATCATCAATAACCTGCGTGAGCAGCTTACCCGTTTTCGTTCGATTTCGATGTCTTATCCCGGCCGGCTCAAAAATACCCTTGAAGAACATGCCCGTTTAGTTGAGGCGCTGGCCCAGCGCAATGTGGAACTGGTTCAGCAAGTGGCCATAGAACATATGGAGAATTCCGAACAGACGTTGCTGCTTGATTTGGCTCAACGGAGAAACGGGCCTAACGGTAAGTAACCCCGTAGCAAAAAGCTGAATATAGGAATTCAGTGGTGGGGATTTTGCCCCGCTAAGCTAAAAAATTTTGACTTCTGCCAAGAAAACTGGGAGTATCGGAATCTAATTCACTAATTACTGTATAAGATAGTAGGGGGTTTAGGTATGTACGATGCCATAATACTGGCCGGTGGTGAAAATAGTAAATATTTAACCAAGTTTTCTCATCAGGCGTATGAGGCGATGATTGAAATATCCGGTAAGCCGATGGTAACATTTGTTGCCGAAGCATTGGCCGCCAGCCCCCATGTTGAACGTATTTTTGTAATAGGTCCGTTAAAAGAACTTGCTAATTGTAATTTTCCTGAGCGTACCATTATCTGCCAAAGCGGCGGGACAATAATTGAGACAATCAGGCTGGGTATGGAGAGGCTGGGGCACAGCAACAAGGTGCTTGTCGCAACTGCTGACATTCCATTACTGACGGCAAATGCTATTGATGATTTTCTCGTGCAATGTGCCAGCATTGAAGCTGATCTTTATTACCCGATTGTTTCCGAGGAGGTAAATAACCATCACTTTCCGGGAAATAAACGTACTTACGTGCGTTTAAAAGAGGGTACATATACGGGTGGCAACTTATTTCTGGTTAACCCTGAAATTGTACCTCGTTGTATGAAAGTTGCCGATCAGATTATTGCCCATCGTAAAAATCCCTTGCAACTATGCCGCATTTTAGGCTGGTCGTTTGTCCTAGGTTTTTTGTTTCATACTTTAAGCTTGCATAAAGTGGAAAAACGAGTATCGGAAATCCTTGGCATTACAGGTGCGGTAATACAATCCGGGTATCCTGAACTGGGAATTGATGTGGATAAGCCCAGCGATCTGGAATTGGTACGTACGGTATATTCATACAGAATGCAGACTTAAGCGCGATGAAATATCGTGCTTTTTTTGTTAGCCATCATCTTGGAAAGTACAAGTTTAAAATTGTAGACAGTCTGTGCTGGTATCTTTTGAACCACAGAGGTCACAGAGGACACAGAGTGGAACGGCTCGATGTTCATCTCGCTGGGAATAAGGGATTGGCGCACTAACCATGATAAAGTTTAATACATAGAGTTCAGGCATATCTAGGAATAAGTAATAATAAAACCCCTCTGCGTCCTCTGTGGTTAGCCGTTCCCCAAAGGCGGCGTTAGCGGTTTTCTTACACTTTTTTAAGCAGGTCATGCAGGAATTGTTATATTAACAGAGAAACTGAATAAAAACGCTGCATTTGGGGATAATGTTCGGTGTTTCCCGGGCAATGGAGGAAGAACTGATGGATAAAGTACGGAGAATAGAACGTGTTGTGGCTTTAACCAAGCTATTAACAGATATGCCTGGCCATTTGTTTTCTCTTAGCTATTTTAGCGACTTATTTGGGACGGCTAAATCTACCTTAAGTGAGGATATGGTAACTATCAAGCAGGTCGTACAGCAATTTGGTCTGGGTACGCTGGAAACGGTTTCCGGGGCTGCGGGAGGGGTTAAATATGTACCAGCCCGTTCTTCTGTTGCTGTAAATAAATTTTTAACTGAACTTGCCGACAGACTGGCGCAGCCGGAGCGTATTATACCCGGCGGTTTTTTATACATGACAGATATACTGTTTACACCTAGCTTGATGGTGCAGGTCGGCGAGATATTCATGACCAGATTTCGGCATTTAGCTCCTGAGTATATAATGACAATGGAAACAAAAGGTATACCCTTGGCTTTTATGACTGCCAGGGCTTTTGACTTACCATTGGTTGTTGTCCGGCAGGGCAGCAAAGTAACTGAGGGACCGTCCGTAAGTATCAATTATGTAACAGGCTCTGCCAGGCGAATCCAGACGATGTCATTGTCGCGCCGTGCCATTCCCGCAGGTGCGCGCGTGTTGATAATTGACGATTTTATGAAAGCAGGCGGTACGGCCAGAGGGATGGTAGATCTGGCTCGCGAGGTAGATGCGAATGTGGTAGGTACAGGTGTATTAGTGGCCACAGCCGAGCCGGACGAAAAATTGATTGAAGAATACCAAGCACTGCTCATGTTATATGAAATAGATCAGCATACTAAGAAAATAGACATCAGGCCAAAATAGGAGGACTTTCATGAGTAGCAACCTAACTTTATCCGACATTCAGCAGGCTCAGACGGCCATGAATGGTGTAGTTCACGTGACGCCACTTGATAAAAGCAGTACTTTTAGTAAGATGACCGGATATGATGTTTATTTGAAACTGGAAAACCTCCAGAAAACGGGATCATTCAAAATCAGGGGCGCGTATAATAAAATATATTCTCTTACTAATGATGAGAAGTCGCGGGGGGTAATAGCCGCTTCCGCCGGTAATCATGCTCAGGGAGTGGCTTACGCTGCCCGGATGGCCCGGACGAAGGCAACGATTGTCATGCCGGAAGCGGCACCGTTGGCCAAAATAACAGCTACGCGCGGCTACGGCGCTGAAGTTGTGCTAAGCGGGGCGGTATATGACGACGCCTTTGAAAAAGCCAAAGAATTGCAGCATTCAAATGGCCAGACTTTTATTCACGCATTTGATGATCTTGAGGTAATTGCCGGGCAGGGGACGGTCGGCCTGGAAATAATTCAGGCGCTGGAAGATGTTTCGGCTATTGTCGTGCCTATTGGCGGCGGCGGATTAATTGCCGGGATAGCAGCTGCTGTCAAGGAGAGTGCCCCCCATGTTAAAATATACGGTGTGCAGGCGCAGGGGGCCCCGGCGATGTACATATCTAAACATGCTCACACTGTTAAAACTACGCCTGATGCTGTGACTATGGCTGATGGTATTGCTGTAAAAGTTCCCGGTGATCTGACTTTTGCCATTATTGACAAGTATGTGGACGATATAGTTGTTGTTGATGATGAGGCGATTGCCAGTGTAATTCTCATGCTTTTGGAACGGGCCAAAATGATGGTTGAAGGGGCCGGTGCAGTTAGTTTGGCAGCGGTTCTGAATGACAAGATTCCTGCTAGAGGCAAAGTTGTCAGTGTTATTTCCGGTGGCAATATTGATGTTAACTTTATTTCCCGGATTATCGAACGGGGCTTGGTTAAGATCGGGCGCAGGGTGAAAATTTCCACACTAATAAATGACCGTCCCGGGGTTCTGCAGCAATTACTCACAATTATTGCCAAATCCAAGGCTAATGTAATTAATGTGTATCATGACCGGGTAGAACGCAATGTGCCTATTGGTCAGGCAGTAGTTGAAATTAGCCTGGAAACGCGGGATGCATTGCATACTGAGCAGATTTTAACTAGTTTGCGGCAGGAAGGCTACAGTGCACAAATTATTTGATGCGTGTATTCAACCCAGTTCGAAAACGGAACGTTTTTCTCAGTAGGGCAGGAATATGAATAAGGATGTCGAAAGATAAAACGTTTGTGGTTCTGTGAAGTTTTTTTTATTTAATTTCAATGGAGAACATTGGTAGAGAATTTCAGGTGATAGGGGGGGAAGTAATGTCAGATTTGGCAGCGGTTATTCTGGCGGCCGGCAAGGGGACGCGTATGAAATCGGCATTACCCAAGGTGCTTCACCGGGTAAGCGGCAAGCCTATGGTGGAACATGTAGTCGAAGCGGCCGATTTCGCCGGAGCTAACCGAAAAATAGTAGTTATAGGCTTTGGAGCGGAAAGTGTTCAAGAGACTTTAAACGGCCGGTGTGAATTTGTTGTACAAGCCGAACAATTAGGTACAGGTCATGCAGTAATGCAGGCAAAAGACCTGCTACGCGATTTTAACGGCACAGTGATGGTGTTATGTGGTGATACACCTTTGCTGCAAGGGGAACTTCTTATGCAATTAGTTACCGGCCACCGGGAGACAGGAGCGGCTGCTACTGTGCTGACGGCGCGTATGCCTGACCCATCGGGGTATGGCCGGGTAATTCGTGATACAAATGGCCAGGTTGTTAAAATAGTTGAACAAAAAGACGCAGCACCGGATGAACTATTGGTTGATGAGGTTAACACCGGTATTTATTGCTTTGAACGGGCTGCTTTATTTGATGCGCTGGAAGGCATAGATTGTAAAAATATGCAAGGCGAATACTATCTCACAGATGTCATTGGTATTCTGGCCAGACGCCGGCAGAAAGTGTGGGCGGTAGTTGCCAGGAACCATCAGGATACTCTTGGCATCAATTCAAAGGTACAGCTGGCGCAGGCTGAAAAAATTTTACGAAACCGTAAACTCATTGCATTAATGGAAAATGGCGTAACTATTATGGATCCTGACAGCACATTCATTGATGCTGAAGTGTCCATAGGTCCTGATACGATAATTTATCCTTTTACCTGGTTAGAAGGGGCAACAATTATCGGCAGCAATTGCGAGATTGGCCCTAATACACGTATTTACAATACCGCAGTCGGCGATAATACGGTACTTCATTTTGTTTATGCCCATGAATGCAGGATTGGCGACGAGGTTACAGTTGGTCCATATGTCCATTTAAGACCGAATACTTCGTTGGCCAAAGGTGTCAAAATCGGCAATTTTGTTGAAGTTAAAAATTCAGAGGTCGGTGAAAATAGCAAGATTCCACATTTAAGTTATATTGGGGATACAGATATGGGGGCCAGAGTGAACATTGGGTCTGGCACGATTACTGTAAATTACGACGGTAAAAATAAGCATCGCACAGTCATAGAAGATCGGGCTTTTATTGGGTGCAACACCAATCTGGTGGCTCCCGTGACGGTAGGCCAGGGCTCCTATGTTGCGGCCGGTTCTACCATTACTAAAGATGTGCCGCCTGACGCACTGGGTGTTGCGCGGGCGCGGCAGTCCAATATTGAAGGCTGGGCTAATAAACATAGATAATGGTATGTTCTCGTAAAGATGTTAAGCGGAGGTAGTAGATCAATGATTTTAGAAGATGGTAAGAGGTTGCGCATTTTCACCGGCAATTCCAATCCGGCCTTGGCACAGGAGATTGCCAGTCACTTGGGCATTTCTGTTGGTGACGCCTTTGTCGGGCATTTTAATAATGGCGAAATTCAGGTAATTGTTGATGAAAGTGTGCGCGGCAAAGACGTATTTATTGTGCAACCTACCAGTCAACCTGTAAATGAGAATATTATGGAACTACTGATCATGGTGGATGCTTTCAGACGGGCTTCAGCTCGTCATGTTACTGCTGTTATACCCTATTATGGTTATGCTCGCCAGGACCGGAAAACTCGTGGGCGGGAACCTATTTCAGCGAAGCTTATTGCTAATCTTTTAACAATTGCCGGAGTAAGCCGGGTCGTCACTATGGATCTTCATGCTGGTCAGATCCAAGGGTTTTTCGATATTCCGGTGGACAACCTGCCAGGAGTTCCCTTACTGGCTGACTATATTACTTCAAAAAAGTTGGAAGATTTAATAGTAGTTTCCCCTGATCTTGGTGGAGTGACACGGGCCAGGCAATTGGCTGACCGCCTGCATGCGCCTATTGCCATTATTGAAAAACGTCGTCCGGCACCAGGGGTAGCTGAAGTAATGAATACCATTGGCAGCGTAGAAGGCAAAACTGCAGTGATTATTGATGATATTGTTGATACTGCGGGGTCCTTGACCGAGGGGGCCAGAGCACTGGCCAGACTGGGAGCAAAAGAAGTATTTGCCTGCTGTACCCATCCGGTGCTTAGCGATCCGGCGATAGAACGGATTGAAGCCTCGAATATTTCAGAACTTATTGTTACTAATACGATTCCTTTAGCGCCGGAAAAGCGTACTCCCAAAATTAAAGTGCTGTCAGTTGCGCCGCTTCTGAGCGAGGCAATCATCCGTATTTTTGGCGAACTGTCGGTAAGCAAGCTGTTTGATTAGAATTTTAATTGAACCGCCAAGGACGCTAAGTTCGCCAAGGGGAAACGAGCGATAGCCATCGCGTTTTATAAGCTGTATAATATTTTCTCTTGGCGACCTTGGCGGTTAATCGTTTCTCCTGTATTTCCCTATGAGTGTTCTTATATCAGGACGTGATTCTCGCGTCCTGTTTTTGTATGTGGTATAATTGCTATAGATATCACTAAAGAGGCTGTTTAAAAATGTTCAGATGCGAGGCGTGATGAGGATTGCGCTGCGCCGCGTACGTAGTTTGTACGCAAGCAAGCAACCGCAAGAACAACGAAGCAGATGGGCGTTTTTTAACAGACTCTAAGAGTTGGGTGAAAGAACATGTCGGTTGCCAAGTTCCATATTGAGCGGGCTGCACCACGGGATATTCCGGCGATTGCCGCGCTGTTTACCGAGAGTTTCCGGGAGAGCGTGTTGCATCACTGCGGAAAGATGCCTAATCCTCAGGCTATGCAGGATGTTTTCGCCCTGGTGTATGAAGCTGAGCCGGCGGCGGCGTTTGTCGCAAGATCCGCGTGCGGCGGGGTAGTTGGTTATTGTTTTGCTCCGACAGATTTATCGCGGCTGTGGGTGCGCAGTATTTTGAGGGGGCATTTGCTGAAATGGGCCTGGCGGTGGCTGACAGGACAATATAGTATTGGATTGCATCCGGTGAAGATTATTCTGCTTAACAAACTGGCTTTTTTACAATCTGCATTTACCCCGGCTAAAGCTGCCAAAGCCCGCATTTTATCGATAGCGGTGGCCGAGGATGTTCGCGGTCAGGGACTGGCCGGCAGACTAATGGAAGCCGCCATGGAATATTTTGCGGCCCGCGGTGTATCCAGGGTAAGACTGGAAGTCAGGCTGGATAATGCGCCGGCTATTCATGTATATGAAAAATGGGGGTTTGTACCAGGCGGTATTACAATGGATTCACAAGGCGAATGGCTCATTATGTTTAAGGAAATGGAGAGTTCATATGCCATTAATTGACGTGAAACTGCGCTTAATAAGCATGCTGGGACTGTTGACCGGGGTAGTAATAATCAGCCTTGTGCTGGATTATCTGCACATCCTGCGAAGACCTATGCGTATTGGGTTTGGTCTGGCCCTGCTGGGGATTATTGCCGGTGTGGCCTTGACTTTAAGCGCGGTGCTGCCTGAAAATCATATATTTGGCCCGGTATTTTCCGAAGTCGAGACAGCGCAAAAGATAGTGGCTTTAACCTTTGACGACGGGCCTTATCCGCCGTATACCGGAGAGATACTGGATATATTAAAGGAAAACCATGTTCCAGCCACATTTTTTGTCATCGGTAAGAACGTAGAAAAGCATCCTGAATTGATTCAAAGGATAGTCGATGAGGGTCACCAGTTAGGTAATCATACATATAATCACGTTGATTTATTAAAGGCGGATCGCCGGACGGTAGCGGATGAGATTGATAAGACTAATAAAGCAGTGGCAGATATTACGGGGCAGGCTCCCAAGATAGTGCGTCCGCCTCATGGATTCCGCGACCCGGTGGTCATGGAAGTTATGGCCGAGCGGGGGCTCAAAGTTGTGGAATGGTCGGTTATGAGCCGTGACTGGGTAAATCCCGGCGTGGAGGAGATTGTTGACCGGACGGTGAAGAATGTAAAAAACGGTTCGGTAATTCTGTTGCATGATGGTGATGGTGTGGCTCAAGCGGCTTCCCGCGCTCAGACGGTGGAAGCTACCCGGCGTATAATTCGTGAACTTGCTGCCCAGGGCTATAAATTTGTCACTGTTGATGAAATTCTCGCTAAACCGGAGGAAGAACATAAGTGAAAATAATCGTGGGCCTGGGCAATCCCGGGCAAGAATATAGCGCTACCCGTCATAACGCCGGATTTATGGTAGTTGATGAACTGGCTCGTCGCTGGGATGTAGGTTGCTGGCGTGACCGTTTTGAGGCGTCAATTGCTGAATACCGGGATGAGACCGGTCAGATTATGCTGGTAAAGCCGCAGACATATATGAATTTAAGCGGGACTGCCATAGGGGCATTGGCCCGCTGGTATAAGGTGGCGGTAGAGGACATTATCGTCATTTATGATGATATGGATTTGCCCACCGGACGTTTGCGTCTCAGGCTAAAAGGCGGCTCAGGCGGCCACCGGGGAATCGAATCACTGCTGGCTCATTTAAACCAAGATACCTTTGCCCGGGTGCGTCTTGGCATAGGCCGTCCGCCGCAGGGCTGGGAGGTAGTTGATTATGTTCTCAGCAGGTTTACTCCAGAAGAAGTTCCATTGTTGAAAACAGCTATTGAACAGGCGGCAGAAGCGGTGGAGTGTATTGCTAAAGAGGGCATGAATAAGGCGATGAATAAGTATAACAAGTGAAGAAGTGTACCTTGGAGTTGATAGCAGTGTTGACAGCGCTTTATGCTGATAAAAACGGTGAAATATATGATGCACCCGGTTATCGGGCTGTGGGACGGGTGGACTGGGAGGAAGACATACTGGCACTTGCGGATATGATTCCCATGCCGGAGGGGACGGTATTGGCATATTTGCCCGGACGGGCCGCAATTGGTGCAAAGGACGGCTGTTTACAGCAAGTCTCCGGCCAAGTACTGGCAGTGGCGGCCATGCTGCCGGTGGGGTATACCCGCACTAAATTGCCGGCCTACATAAAAAAGAATAATGCCCCGGTGCTGCCTTTATATGGGTATGCAGCAGCGGCATTGTATAATGATGAAATTTATGTAGCCGCAGTAAAAAGCGATGATAATGCCAAATGGCATCCTTATAAATATAATACGCCGGACCTGAAAAAAAAGGTTGCAAAGGTCAAACGGGAACTGGGAGGCAATCGTATTGTCGCTCAATTGGCCAATTGTTCCTTGCGCTGGCAATGCTGTACTGCCCAGAATTTATTCTATCACCGCTGGGAAGCAGGCATTCCGGTATCCCCGGCCTGCAATGCCAATTGTTTTGGCTGTATTTCCCTGCAGCCCGCCGAATGCTGCCCTTCGCCCCAAAGCCGTATTGATTTTACCCCCACGCCGGAGGAAATCGCCGCAGTAGGTGTCTATCATCTATGTGACGCACCGGAGCCGATAATAAGCTTTGGACAGGGATGCGAGGGCGAACCTTCGCTGGCATCCGAAAGTGTCCAGGCGGGTATCAGGCTGATTCGTTCCCGGACAAGCCGCGGAGTGGTAAATATTAATACCAATGCCGGCTTTACTCCGGGCATCAAAGCCCTGGCAGATGCCGGCCTGGACAGTATGCGGGTCAGCATGATCAGTGCCGTGCCGGAAAACTATCAGGCTTATTACCGGGGAAACTATACTTTGGAGGATGTCTGTTCATCTATTGCCTATGCCAAAAATCGCGGGGTGCATGTGTCCCTTAACATGCTGTCTTTCCCGGGTTTAAACGACCGTCCGGAGGAACTGGAGGCCTGGATAAATTTTATTAATACCACTAAAATAGATATGGTTCAGCTGCGCAATTTAAATGTCGATCCTGATGCTTTTTTGGCTATCATGCCTAAAGCCAAAGCAAAGCCTTTGGGGGTAAGTCAATTTTTACAAAAAATTAGTACTGCTTGCCCGGCAATAACAATCGGCAGCTTTAGCCATTATATCGCGGAGTAGGCGTGCCGAATATGATTGGCAGTTTATGGACAAACTAGTTATACCATGGCATAAACTCTGTGAACAGGCCAAAAGATATTGCATAATAAATGTCAGTATGCTATAATTGCCTAGTATGAATCTATATAGGATGCGTTCAAGGAGTGTGGCGCTGAATATATAAGTGGCTTTATAAAGTGAGGTGCAACATATAATGAAAGAAAAAATTCACCCTAATTTCGGTGAAGCGAAAGTAACCTGTGCTTGTGGCAACACTTTTATGACAGGTTCTGTAAAAAAAGAACTTCGTGTAGATGTGTGCTCGAAATGCCATCCTTTCTTCACCGGCCAGCAGCGTAACATTACTGCAGGCGGACGTATTGAAAAATTCAATAAGCGTTACGGCCAAGGCGGCTGAGACGGGACAGCAGAGCAGGAATGCTCTGCTTGATTTGTATATGGGGAACAAGCCTTTTCTGGAGAGGGGGAGTAGTGTGAAACCCAAAGTCTATATTGGCGGTCAGGCGGTAATAGAGGGTGTTATGATGCGTGGGCCTGCTTTCATTGCGACCGCGGTACGTGAGCCGTCAGGCGGTATTACTGTTAAAAAAGAACCGCTAACCTCAATTACCGACCGTTATCCTATTCTCAAAAAGCCTATGCTGCGCGGGGTAGTAGCGCTGGCAGAGTCATTGGTTTATGGCTTAAAAGCTTTATCCTTCTCAGCGCAGGCAGCAGGTGAAGAGGGTGAGGAATTATCATCAAAGGAGATTGCCCTGACCATGGTTTTTTCCTTGGGGTTGGCAATCTTGTTGTTTGTGGTGATTCCTACATTTGCGGCTAAATATATTCATAGCACTGTTACTGACGCCCGGTTATTAAATTTTTTTGAAGGAATACTGAGATTGGTAATTTTCCTGGCATATATTGCCGGCATTTCCATGATGAAAGACATTCAGCGTGTATTTCAATACCACGGAGCGGAGCATAAGACCATTTATGCCTATGAGGCCGGTGTACCCCTTGATGTAGAGCATGTGCGCAGTTACAGCACATTGCATCCGCGTTGCGGAACTAATTTTCTGTTGATCGTGATGGTTGTCAGTATTATTATGTTTTCTTTTCTGGGCTGGCCCAGTCTGTGGGAGCGCATTATATCCCGCATAATCCTGATGCCGCTTGTTGCCGGTGTCGCTTATGAAATTATCCGCTTTGCCGGCCGCAGCAAAAAACGATGGGTATCCTGTGCCATTGCCCCCGGTTTGTGGCTGCAGAATCTGACTACCCGCGAACCCAGTGATGACCAGATAGAAGTAGCTATTCGTGCTTTGGAAGCGGTTAAGCCTGAACAGGAAGCCTAAACTATATTTTATGTCTCGAGATATGGAGGACGTAGAGGCAATGATAATATAGATGGTCTGGCAGAAAGGGTAGATGGGATTTCGCTGCCATCTTCGCAAGTTGCTCAATCCCATCTACCCTTTCCGCCGATTGCCGACAAATATTAGCAGGCATCACCTAGTATGGGAGTTATTTTAAGAAAGAACGAAACAATTCTTTTTAGCTGCGCTGCTATATATGTCCATCCATCTGCGTTCTCCTTGTCTCTGCGGTTTAATTATTCATTTTATGAGGTGAAAGACTGTGCTTGACAAATTGCAGGCCATTGAAGATAGATACAGCGAACTGGAAAACCTGATAAGCGACCCTACGGTAATGGCCAATATGGAAGAATGGCAGAAACATACCAAAGCTCATTCCAAGTTGACAGCCATTGTTACTAAGTTCCGGGAATACAAAGAAGTCCACAAGTCGCTGGCTGACGCTCAGGAAATGTTGAAAGAAAAGCTGGATGATGATTTTCGGGACATGGTTGAAGCTGAATATGGCGAACTAAAAATAAAGAATGAAAAGCTGGAACAGGAACTACGCATTTTGATGCTGCCGAAAGATCCTAATGATGAAAAAAGTGTTATCATGGAAATTCGCGGGGGAGCCGGGGGAGATGAGGCGGCGTTGTTTGCCGGCGATTTATTCCGCATGTATACCCGCTATGCCGAAATACAGGGCTGGAAAACGGAAATCCTGGAGACGAATGCTCCCGATTTAGGCGGATTTAAAGAAGTGGTTTTCGTAGTTGACGGCGAGGGCGCTTACAGCCGGCTCAAATATGAGAGTGGTGTCCACCGGGTGCAGCGGGTGCCTACTACAGAATCCAGCGGTCGTATACACACATCCACGGTAACTGTGGCAGTTTTGCCTGAAGCAGAAGAGGTAGATGTGGATATCAACACGAATGATTTAAAAATAGACACCTACTGTGCAAGCGGCGCAGGCGGTCAGCATGTCAATAAAACTGAATCGGCAGTGCGGATTACTCATATCCCCACAGGTTTGGTGGTTACTTGTCAGGATGAAAAGTCCCAGCTCAAGAATCGTGACAAGGCTATGCGGGTACTGCGTGCCAAGCTGTTGGAAATGGCGGAGGAAGAACAGCGCGCCGGGGTGGCTGAAGCCCGTAAAAGCCAGGTAGGCACCGGCGATCGCAGTGAGAGAATCCGTACTTACAATTTCCCGCAGGGACGGGTAACAGATCACCGTATTGGTCTTACGTTGCACAAACTGGATTTTGTATTAAACGGCGAACTGGATGAATTGATTGATGCGCTTATTACGGTTGACCAGAGTGAACGTATGAAGCAGGTTGAATGATAATGGATAAAGATAAAGAGGTCTGGACTATCGGTACTATTTTAAAATGGACGGGGCAGTACTTTGGTGACAAAGGCGTGGATAATCCACGTTTGGACGCAGAGGTACTGCTTTCCCATATACTGGGTAAAGACCGCCTATATTTATATGTACACTTTGACCAGCCGTTAAACCGGTCTGAATTGTCTGCTTACCGGGAGGCGGTAAAGAAGCGGGCAATGCGGCTGCCGGTGGCGTATATCACCGGTTGTAAGGAGTTTATGGGTTTGGATTTCACTGTTAATACTGGAACGCTTATACCCCGGCCGGATACTGAGATTCTGGTAGAGACGGCTTTGCAATATTTGAACAGGGTGGACAAGCCGGATATTGTTGATCTGGGCGCAGGCAGCGGTGCCATTATTGTAAGTCTGCTGGTCAAAATACCGGGCGCTGCCGGCGTGGCGGTTGACATTTCTAAAGAAGCACTGGCTGTTGTTCATGCTAATGCTGTCAAGCATGGTATAACTGAACAGCTCACAATTAAACAGGGAGATTTATTCTCCCCTGTTAAAGGGCAGGTTTTTGATGCTGTTCTGTCTAACCCCCCCTATATTCCTGACAAAGATATTGCCACCCTGGCTCCTGAAGTGCAGCGTGAACCGAAACTGGCGTTGGACGGCGGGGCAGACGGGTTGGATTTTTACCGGCGGATTATGGAAGAAGGCCCTGCTTTTTTAAAACCAGGCGGATTTATTGCTCTGGAAGTGGGGATTAATCAGGCCCGGGCGGTGGCAGCTATGGT
>JAEYSJ010000027.1 GCA_023434855.1 Bacillota bacterium
TATGGCGATGCAGTTGCGGCAGCTGATAGCGGCGTGGGTGTTTTTGCCGGATGGTATGGCGGCTATGGCAAAGCGGGTATTATTGATCATGGCGGCGGTATTTCCTCCTTATATGGCCATAATTCCGAACTCCTTGTCAGTGAGGGCCAGCGAGTGCGCAAAGGAGAAATTATATCACGGGTTGGTTCTACCGGTTATTCGACGGGACCGCATCTCCATTTTGAGGTGCGTCAGGATGGCTCACCTGTCGATCCCATGGGATATCTGCCCTAGGAGATTGTTGTAAAACCCTTGAGCAAACTCCTAGCGGCAGGATGCCGCAGGAATAAATACAGGCTTTTCTACATATAGTTAAGTGAGGTTGATTTTTGTACAGAACAAGAATATAATTTGGACTATGGGTAGTCTTTGCCAGTGCTTTTGAACCACAGAGCACACAGAGTACACGAGAGAGAGGAACGGCGCAATATATGTCGCGCGCAGGTAATACCAGGTATAAATATGATTCCTCCGTGTCCTCTCTGTTCTCTGTGGTTAGTCGTATCCAGAGGGTTGGCATGTAATAGGACAGGGAAATCGAATTGAGGTGTTTGTGTATTGAGTAAACGTAAAATAATTCTTGGCGCAATCCTATTGGTGGTATTTACTTTTGTTGCCACTGCCGGCGCATTTTTTTATCTGTTGCAGTTAGGATCAAATGATGTTGCTAGTACATTAAAGTTCTTCCGGGCGTTGCAGATTGTTAAGACCCGCTACGTAGAGGATGTACCAATTGATACATTAATGACCGGTGCCGTCAAGGGTATGGTCGGTTCATTAGGTGATCCTCACTCAATTTATATGGACCCTAAAATGTATAAAGAGTTTATGATAGAAACGGAGGGGTCCTTTGGCGGGGTAGGGATCGTAATCGGTGTTAAGGATAAAATGTTAATCGTTGTTTCTCCTATCGAAGGCACACCAGGTGAAAAAGCCGGGATCAAAAGTGGAGATCAGATAATTAAAATTGATGGCAAAGATACCAAAGATATGGCTTTGGACGAAGCCGTCAACCAAATCCGCGGACCGGAAGGCACACAAGTGACTTTGACTATTCAACGGGCTAATGAGCAAATAAAAGACTATACATTAATCCGTTCCAGTATTCAGATTAAAACGGTGGCGGGCAAAATGCTGCCTGAAAATATTGGCTATATCCGTATATCTATGTTTAATGAGAATACCGGTAATGACTTTATCCGTACCTACCAGGACCTTGAAAAAGAAGGCATGAAAGCAATAATTCTTGATTTACGGGATAACCCCGGCGGGTTGTTGGAAGAGTGCGTTAAGGTGGCTGCAAAATTTGTACCTAAAGGACCGGTTGTCTCGGTGGTAACCCGGGACGGGACAAGGGAAACACATACATCCAATCTTGAGGCGGTAAAATACCCGGCTGTTGTACTTGTTAACGGTGGCAGCGCCAGTGCTTCGGAAATTGTCTCAGGTGCTATTCAGGATACCGGCGCGGGCACCTTAGTCGGCACCAAGACTTATGGCAAAGGTTCGGTTCAGACCATTCGACCTCTTGACGGCGGGGCCATCAAACTAACCATTGCCAAATACCTGACACCTAATGACCGTTCCATCAACGGCGTAGGCATTGAACCTGACGTTAAGGTGGAAATTCCCGAAGTGAGAGAACCAGGTAAAGACGTGCAGTTGGATAAGGCGATCGAAATTATAAAAAGTAAAATGTAAGTCGACAGCGGCGGGCTTTAGCTACGCCGCTTTATACTATACAAAAAATATAGGTAGTTTGGATTAGTGCTTTTTTTTAACCACAGAGGATACGGAGTGGAACGACGCGATATTCATCGCGTAAGGGATAAGTGTATAAATTTTGTACTGCTCTGACAAAGTATAATCATTGAATTAAGGATTTAGCAAGGAATTCAAGAAATAATAAATCCCTCTGTGTCCTCTGTGGTTAGCCGTATCTCCAAAGGCGCATTTGCGCTTCCTATCACTAATGTGAGGTGGAATTATGTTTCCCTGGAAGGATATCTTACAATTTATTTTGACCAATACACTGACAGTATATTTTGAGCCAATGTTCTGGCTAATTATCGCCCTGATTGGTTATCAATACTGGCAAATGCAGAAGAATCAACGCCGGATGTTTGGTGTGTATGGTTGCTCTTTAAGCAGGCAGCTGGTATTAGCTGTTTTTTTTGGCACCGTTGGCGGAATTATCGGCAGTTTCTTGTTAACAGCGGTGGGCATTACGTTAAACAAGCTGGGGCTTAACTATATCTGGCCGGTGGCCTTGCTGCTGATGGTTATCAATATGCGTTTTTTGTGTTTTGCCTATGCCGGCGGACTGGTGGCCTTATCAAAAGTGTTGTTTGGCTGGCCGGAAGTGAATGTGCCGCAAGTTCTGGCATTGGTGGCGGTGCTGCATATTACCGAAAGCGTACTCATTGCCATCAGCGGCCGCTATAGCGCCATGCCGATGATTCTGCGGCACTCCAGCGGGCGTTTGGTAGGTGCTTTTAGTCTGCAGAATTTCTGGCCGCTGCCCTTAGTACTGCTGGCGTTAAAAATTGCATCAGGCGGTGAATTGTCAGGAGATACGGTTAACATGCCTGATTGGTGGCCGTTGCTGCGGCTTGATACGGGAGCGCTTGACGAAAGCCAATTGCAGTATGTTATGTTCCCGGTGGTGGCTGCCTTGGGTTACACCGATATAGCCATAACCAGTTCCCCGGAGGCTAGGCGGCGTCAGTCGGCGATACATTTAGCCGCTTACAGCATACTGTTGCTGCTGCTGGCTTTGCTGTCGAATACCTATACCTGGCTGCAGGCAGTGGCAGCGCTTGTTTCGCCATTAGGGCACGAACTGCTCATTCAGCTCGATAACCGCCGTGAAATGCGGGGTAAACCGCGCTACGTGCCGCCGGAGCATGGTGCCATGATCCTGGAAACTGTGCCAGGCAGCCTGGCCCGCCGGCTGGGCCTGAAGCCCGGAGATATTTTAACTGCCTTAGCCGGTATGCCTGTCAATAACGGTAATGACTTAGCGATGGCATTGAGCTATGTGCCGGCAGAATTTACTGTCGACATCCGTCGTGAAGGCCGTGAAGTAAGACTAAATGCAAGCTTTTTAGGCGGTGTGCGGCAAATGGGCGTCATCCTTGTACCGGAAGGCCAGGAACTGCATTACGTGGAAGTGAGGACAGAACGCTTCGGCATATTGGGCTGGATCAAGGAGAAAATTAAGGGCAGCAAGTGAAAAATGATAGAAACATGTGTTCTGTTGTGATATAATAATTATCAGCTAATTATAATTATATAGGTGTGATAACCATGGCAATCGTTCCTAAATTAAATACATTGTATAAGGAAGGCGGCGAACCTTTTAAGGTAGAAGCACCTTTTGTTCCAACAGGGGATCAGCCCCAGGCCGTCAGTCAATTGACGGCAGGCGTTCTGGCAAAGGACAGGGCTCAGGTACTTTTAGGCGCTACCGGTACAGGCAAGACATTTACTATAGCTAAGATGATTGAAAATGTGCAAAAACCCACGCTGGTAATTGCCCACAATAAAACACTGGCTGCTCAGTTAGCCAGTGAGTTCAAGGAATTTTTCCCCCATAACGCGGTAGAGTATTTTGTCAGTTACTATGATTACTATCAACCGGAAGCTTATATTGCCCATACTGACACCTACATTGAGAAAGATGCCTCTATAAATGACGAAATTGACAAACTGCGCCATTCGGCGACTGCATCACTGTTTGAGCGACGGGACGTTATCATAGTAGCAAGCGTATCCTGCATCTACGGCTTAGGTTCTCCGGAGGACTACAGCACCTTGGTGCTGTCACTCCGGCAAGGTCAGCAGTATGATCGGGATGAGATATTGCGCAAATTGGTAAGCATCCAGTATGAGCGCAATGATATCAACTTTGACCGTGGCAAATTCAGGGTGCGGGGCGATGTTGTAGAAATTTTCCCTGCCGGTTACGGCGAAAAAGCCGTACGAGTGGAATTATTTGGTGATGAAGTTGAACGAATTTTAGAGATTGACACCATTACCGGCGAAATTCTGGCTGAACGCCGGCATATTTTCGTTTATCCCGCTTCCCACTATGTCACTTCCCGGGAAAAGATGCTGCTGGCGGTGGAAAATATTGAAGCAGAACTACAGGAACAACTGGCTGTTTTTAGAAGCCAGGGCAAGCTGTTGGAAGCGCAGCGCCTAGAACAGCGTACAAG
>JAEYSJ010000215.1 GCA_023434855.1 Bacillota bacterium
AGCATTTGAATTTGTGATAAGCCGGACAAAACCGTCACTGCGATTATATTGAAAGAAAAGTCCAAGAAAAAGGATAAGGCAGAGAACAATAACGATATTTTTCCTATGCACGTTGTCCGCCTCCATCCCAGAATCTTATCAGTTCTAAGGCATTTATTGTAAGACGAATCGGTGAAGCTTTGAGTTGTTTAATTTTTTCCTGTAGTTTATGATAATTTTTCAACTGCCAGTAAAGTTTTATATACATAATATAAGGATTCTCATTATCCGGGAAATGACGTAAAAACATTTCACAAAATGTCTCCGCCTTCTCATAGTTCTTTAAAACCATTTCATAACTTATTTTTTCGATAAAATATTTACTTTCAGCAGTATCAAGTGAAAGCAAAGTTTCCAGGACATTGACATAGATTTTCTCATTCTTTTTCTGGGATATTTCATCAAGGAAACCCATTCGCAAATAATCACCCATGGTGTCGGCATATTCTTTCAGAGCTTCTATATCTGTTGGCGCCTGGGCTAATTTTTTCTCGGAATGGAATAACAGCGACTCCAACTTTTCAATTTTGTTAGTGACTACTGAAACGGCGTAATGAGATACCTCACTATCGGGATCACGAACAGCTTTGAACAAGAGCTCGTTGTTGTTTAAAATATTTTTTTTTATAACATCACCAAGCATTGCCCGTTTTGTTTTAGTATCGTCAAGGGCCAATAAATCTTCAAGGGGAATTATATTTGTTTCTTGCCAGGCGAATTGACCTAACATCGGGCGATTATTTTGAAATTGCCGGTACATGTAGGACGGGTCCTCCCCCGCAAGCCGTAAAAACCTTGCTGATTTGACGGCAAGAAGAAATGCAAGGCCAAAACCGGGAATGGTAACGGCAATCAAAAATTCACTGAGAGCCTGGGATTTATTTTTAAGGGATATGATAAAAAAGTATGAAAGTGACAAGAATACATGGGCCACAAATAGGAATTGCATAATAGTATTAGACATAATGTTCACCCCAGTACATGAACTGAATCAAATCCAGCTTTTTTTATACGCTCTTGTACTTCGGGAATCATGCCAGACGTAATATTTACAAGCAGTACATAGATATTTCCATCCCGTTTTAAGCCAATATAATCTTCTGCTCTAATTGCGCTTGCCAATCCTTGATACACAGAATTATAGTCCGCTGTCGTTACCCCGATCCTTAAAAGGACTGCCGGCATTTCCGGATCATAGGTCTGGCTGCGTTTGCCGATCTCCGCCTGAACCTTTTCAAATTCATCCGGGAACAGAATCCGGGTTGATTTGATGTATTTCTTTTCCTGTATGCCCTGTTCATATAAATACGCCTTTGTTAAAGCATCGGATATAAGCATAACTGTAATCTTTAACAAGTTTTCATTACAAAAGGTCAGACTTTCAAACGGTAAGTCATATAACTGAACTATAGCAATAACCATATTATCATAAACAATCGGCGCTGCCATATTAGGGTACTCCGGTCTTAAATCCCGGTTCGAAAATACTTTTTTTGTTGCCATCATCTGCTTTAAGTATTCGTAATCCCCAATTTTGAGAGATTTAGGTAAGTCATTAAGTTTGGCACTTGTTTTGGTTTTTTGCCGTAAATAACTCCTGTCTTTGCTTACGGTATAGATTGCCACGGCGCTTGTTTTCATTGTTTCCGCCACAATCGTGTTAGCAGCAGTATAAATATTCTCAATTTCCAGACTGTCGAGCTCTTGGATAATGTTATACGTCTTGCCAATACTGTTACTTGAATTTACAATTTGCGTATATAGTTCATTTTTGATTTGACTGCATTCCAAATACATTTTTTCGAGAAATTGGTATCGTTCCTGCAAATGTTCTAATTCCAGATTTAAATCAACAGAAATTCTCTCCCTATTATCGCTGATATAACCTGTTATAATAGCGATGAACAAATATGTTGCAAAATGAACTAAATACTGTGGTTGATAAACTATGGCCACCAGGTCGGCGCCCCGGATCAAAAAAGCATTAATGAGTATTATTGTAGATAGAGCTGTGGCCAAAAGGGATTGTTGCTTTCCATACAAAATTCCCATAGCCGCTATATATATATAATTGTAATCAAGTCCCAAACTAAAATTTATATATCCGGCATGAATATTAGAAATATTTAACGCCACGATAATTGCGAATAATACAAAATTCTCGATATACGGCTTTATTGATTTCAATTGATTATTTCCAGTTTCTACTGTGGCTGCAATCGTTTTATTACTGTTCCAGTCATGTTCATACCACTTATATGTTTTTGTCAGTCCTTCCGCCAGCGTATACTTGGGTGACCATCCCAGTTCCTGTTTTGCTCTGGAATTATCAAGTCTTGACTGATCGATATCGCCTTTCCTTCTTTCCTCATATCTAATACCTTTAATATCACCAGTCTGTGAGAGTTCATTGAGCAAGTCATTTAAGCTGTATTCCATATTTGCGGATATATTCATCAAGCCGCATTGAACTGTGCTGCTTACGGCCTTATAGATTGCATCAGCCACATCCTCAACGTAAATATAATCTCTGGTCTGATTTCCATCGCCATAGATGACAAGTTCCTTTCCTTCCTGCATGTTTTTCATAAAAACAGAGATAACTCCCGCTTCCCCTTTTGCACCCTGCCTAGGACCATAGACATTGGCAAAACGCATAATAACTGTATCCAATCCATATAGTTCTTTCCATCGCTGGCAGTAATTCTCCCCTACCGACTTGTTAATACCGTAAACAGATATAGGTTGAACGGGAACGGTCTCAGCTAAAGGAAAGTCCTGACTATTGCCATAAACAGCTGCCGACGAAGCAAACATTACTTTTTTTACGCCATATTTACGTGATAAATTCAATATATTTACCAGTCCAAGGATATTTGATTCGCTGTCAAGAACAGGATCACGGACAGAAAGACTGACATCTACTTGTGCTGCAAGATGAACAACAACATCAATATTATTTGTGCGAAAAATCTCTTCACATTTTTTATCGGCGATATTTAGATTATAAAAATTATGCTTAATATTTAAGTTATTCTTGGAACCGGTTACCAGATTGTCAATAATAAATAGCTGATGACCTTCTTTATAAAACCGTTCTGCTACATGTGAACCAATGAAACCATATCCGCCGGTAATCAATACTTTCATTCACACACTCTCCCCAAGACAAAGCATTTTATGGTAAATAGCTGCCAAATTTATCTACAATTTCAGTTAATTACACAATTTTCATGATTATCCTCTATTTTACATAAGCTAACAAATTTCTTATTGTAAATTGTAGCCATAATCTATATTACTGGCTACAATTTGGAATTTAAGGGTCAAAATCGGAAATAAGCGGTCATATAAACGCCTGAATGGTAATTAAAACTCAGCAATTTAACAAGAAAACCGCTAACGCGGCCTTGGGATACGGCTAACCACGGAGGACACAGAGGACACGGTTCAAAAACATTAGCGCCAAACTGACTACGGCCTAAGAACTTATACGTTCTGATATTAAGAAAAAGCCGCTTAATGCGGCTTTCAATCACAATTTCCTTAAGGGGTGACCGGATCTGCTGCTTCGGTATTTTCAATAGAAATTAAGCGATCTCCCATAAATTTAAGCCTATTAGTAGGGTAAATCCATAAAGAGACACCGGCATCACCGGATACCGCTTCATCAATTCTAAATGGTAAACCCCAGGCAAGCCGAACTTGATTTTTTGTCATCCCTTCTTTTATTTCACCTGCTTCAATCAGGCTCCAAATCTCTGGAGACATATCTTTGACTGACTGCGGATCATGAATAAAAAGCACTCTTTGCCAGGGCCTCCCTGATCGCCATGTGTTGGCTTGCTGGTTTGTCCAACTGTAGGCGATAGGCAAAGCCGCCTCCTGCCCATTCACTGTAACAACAAGCCAGATAGGTTCCTGCGACTGAATTCCATCCCAAACATCAGTCACGACCATCGGAACACCGAGGGGAACAACCACTGATAACGGTACCGTTTTAGTCGCCGGATCGTATACACCATTCAAAGTTCGCCGCTTGGCATAAATGGTCTTTCCGACAAAAAGTTTCCGGGCGTTTTCACGGTCCTCGCTTAAAGCCAGGCCATCCAGTTGCCCGTAAAATGTACGTCCGACTAATTTCTTACCTGTTTCTTTTTCTATCATGAAAACAGTATAATCAAACTGGCTGTCACCTGTGGGAATAACTTTAGTAACAGTAACTTGTTTCGCAAAATATTCAGAGTAAGGAATCCTGACTGAACGATCTCCCTGAAATCCTCGGGTAGCTTCATCTTCCAAAAATATTTCATATCCTTCCGACTGCTTGTCAATAGGTAAAGCAAGAAAAACAAAATCATGCCCAACCCATTGTTCAACCGTCAAATCGGCAGGTTGTCCGGGAGAAACTTGTGCTCCGACGGACAAGACAGCTCCAATTAGCTGTATAATGATTACTAAAATAAAACTTCGTATAAAAAAATTCATTCTTCCTTCCCCCTTTATCGAGCACCTTTATTAATTATATTTATTCCATGAAAGCATACCGCCCTTAAGCACCGATACATTAACAAAGCCTGCATTGTTTAAAATTTGAGCACCGGTAGTGGCCCGCCTACCGGAACGGCAAATAATAACGATATTTTTGTCTTTATAATTTTGCAGCTCGCTTAACCTGAAAGCAAGGGAACCTATTGGAATATGAACTATACCCTCGATATGTCCTAGCTCCCCTGTCAATTCCCGTTCTTCCCGCACATCCAGCAGCAGTACCTCTGAACCATCTTTCCCGAGCATTTCCTTCAGCTCCTGCGCCATTATATTTTTCACTTCATTCTTGCTTATACTTTCTTCCATTAAAGTGCCCCTTTCATACTGAGACCAATTGCTGCCCTAACTTAAAAGCTGTTGCTAAATCATCCGGTCGCTGAGCAGCCGGTTGCGCATCGATATTTGGCAAAATAAGTTCGCCAATGCTTCTTACCCCAATAACTTTATATAATAATTTCACTACATGCAGCGAACCGACAAACTGACTGTCGTAAAGTGGCTGACCGCCAGTTAGAATGAGCATACCCGGACGCTTTCGACCGGAAAATAAATCGGTCTTCATCACATATTTTGCTGACCAGAAAGGCTGGCAACGGTCAATCATCAGCTTAACCTGGGCACTTAAACCGCTGAAATAAATTGGTGCGGCAAGGATAAAAGCATCCATGTTTAGGATGTTTTCATAAATGAGATCCATGTCATCACGGATAATGCAGCGTCCGGTATTGAGACAACTGTCACAGCATTGACAGGGTCTTATTTTCATCTGATTCAACAATATCTTTTGAACTTGGGATTCGCTGCAGGAAGCTATACCCCGCAATGCTTCTTCCAGCACCAGACTGTTATTGCCTTTAATTTTGGGACTTCCCAATAACGCTAGCATTTTAGCCATGAAACAAAAAACCTCACTTTTTCACAGATTACTATGCAGTATCATATTATTATTTTTAATATTAATAAAGTAAATGCTATAATCCGGAAACAAATAACCCACTATTTCATTTATTACATTAAATAGTGGGTTATATCAGTCTTTTTACCAGCTAATGGCACAGCTATTGGTCCTTATGCAGCTTTAGAGAATACAGCCCGGAATACGTCACCAATCACTTTGCCATAGACAACAATTGTTTCCAGCCCGTCACGCAAACTGTCTACCGTATCGGACAAATCATCCTGCAAGTAATGAAAAGCATCATTTGTCTGACTGGCAGTTTGTTTCAGACTAATGGCAAGCTCATTAATATTGGACAATGTTTCAGGCAAAACAGACAGCGTTTCCTGAATGTCGGCATCCCGGGCATTAAGGATTGCCCGTACATGTCCAATAACACAAAAGGCCTGGTGTAAAACGGTGATTAAGTAGGCACTGACAACAACAGCAATCGTAAAGAGAATGAACAGTCCCAGTTCGTACAGCGAAACATACACGGCTATTCCTTCTTTCAACGAATTTATTAGCAAGCGCTTAGGTATCTTAATTAACAC
>JAEYSJ010000245.1 GCA_023434855.1 Bacillota bacterium
TCCTGGTGCAGATAACAATATCAACGCAAGGTATTTTTCCATTAACTTCACAACCTCTATATCTCAATGAGTTTTAGTAAATTTTGCTATTATTTTAATTATACATTTTTCAGATATTTAATCAATAAAACAAATACTATCGATTGGAGGTTGAACCAGTTGCCCAGCAAAATAAAAAAACGTGGTAAAAACTCATATTTGCTCACCGTTACAGATGGCTACGATGCAACCGGCAAACAAAAAGAATTTACGACTACAGTCACAGCTGCCAATATAACTGAAGCCCGAGAGCTTTACGATTTATTTAAAAGTGAATGCGTACAAGGCAAGGTCCTCCCTGCTGGTACTGATAGAATGACCACATCCCAGTTCTACGACTACTGGAAAGAAAAATTCGCTAATAACCACTATGCCAAAACCACCCTTACCTCTTATGAAAATATGTTTATTAGAATTAAAGCTTCGCTTGGACATTTACGGATAGATAAAATAAAACCCATTCACTTGGTTGATTTTTTCGCCCAGCTATCTCTTCCGGATGCGAAAAAGAATAACAAGCCTCTTGCTGCCAGAAGCATTGCCAAACATCGTGAACTCCTCCACCTGCTTTTTGCTGCGGCTTTTAAATGGGAACTGATCATAACCAACCCGATGGATAAATTGGACAAGCCCCGTACTGAACGGAAACGTAAGCAAATGCCCACGCAGGAGCAGCTAGAGGAGTTTTTTAACGCTTTAAGTACTGCACCTATCAAATATCAATTAATGTGCATGTTGGCCTTTGCAGGCAGTATGAGACGAGAAGAATTTTCTGCACTACAGTACGGGGATTTTAAGACTGATAAAAACACGGTTAAAATTGAGCGATCAGCAACTTATATTCCTGGCGAAGAAGTTAATGTGGGCCCCACGAAAACATTTAGCAGTGAGCGAACTGCTGGCCTTCCACCTTTAGTTATGCATCTACTCGACTTGCATAAGGCAGAGGTAAAATCAAGCGCAGCCAAAAGAGATAAGCGCCATAAGGTTGTTAGCATTGAAGATCCAATTGGGCCTACAAAATGGCTTTTTGCTAAACATGATGGCAGCATAGGACATCCTCAGGTCCTTAATGTTTTTTTGAAGAGATTCTGCGCAGAAAATAACCTATTTCATTTTACCCCCCATCTGCTAAGGCATTTGCACGGGTCCTATCTTCTTAAAAATGGTCTGGATATTGCCAAAGTCAGCAAAAGCCTAGGGCATGCAAAAAAATCTTTTACATTAGACACCTATATTCACACGCTGGAAAGTGTTGAAGAAGAAACAGCCAACGTCATGCAGGACGTTCTGACAGCATTAAAAAATAAAAAAACAAAGAAAGGACAGGCAAAATAGCCTGTCCTTTTCACATGTAGAATCATTATTTTGTTTGAATATATTCCCCCAGCAAAGACTGCCAGTTTTCAGGAAATCCTATATAGCTTAAGTTTAGATTAGCACTATATGCTTCAATAAGTGCTTGAACCTTTAATATAAAAGCTTTTTGGAACGAATTATCATCCAATAAACGTCTTATTATTAGTATTATAGCAAAAATTCTATTTTTGCGAATGTACTTATGTTCTTTATAAAGCTTAGGCTCGCTGCTTAAATTTCTATTATAAACTCTTCCATAGTGAGCGCAAATATTCCTTACTTCCACTAAGCATTTCAACCAACTTCTTATGTATGCAGGAGATGTATTGAAGTCTTGAGCAACAACTACTTGGTCTTCAATTTTCATATTTCCATAAAACAAAGACAGCATTCCAAACGAAAAAATTTCAACCGCTACCCATACAGGCATTCTTCCTTGATAATGAGTATTATGATGTTTTATAAAGGCAGTGTCTTCTTGACGATTTTTTTCATTATTAAATTCTCTTACAAAACCATTATGATATTTTTCACTTTGAAAACAATTTACATCTAAATACGACTCACTACCATACTTCATAGCCAAATGATGTGCAATTTTTGTCCTGAACATAATTTCTATGATTTCAATTGCTTCCAAAAGTAAATATCTAAATCTAACATCAAACTCATAAAGGCAATATATTGTCTCAAATGTCACATTGTGTTTATACTGATTATTTTCATGTAATCCTAATCCATAAGCACTTAGTCTATAATAATTTACACGCGATAAGATTTTTTCGGCATATACTTCATTTTCAATTATTAATCCGCGTTCTTTAAATTTATCAATTTGTTGCTTAAATGTACAAGGAGGCTTTAATTCTGTCATAAACACCCTCCTATATAAAAAAAGCCCCGCCCTGGTCCGCATCACTTGCAGATACAAGGATAGGCGTGGCGGGTTCTGTTGTGTATCATAATAAACTATTAGTTGATTTTTAGCAAATTCTCTATTCCCGTTTTAGCGGCACTTAGCTGCTCTTAGCTACTCTTACCTACATTTGTCTATACTTACCTATACTTACCTATACTTACCTATACTTACCTACATTACTTGCACTTTAAGTGGATAATTGCCGTCCTTTTCACATGTACATTCCATCAATTTGTCCGCGAAAAAACACCATAAGGGACAACTTAAGGGACAATTGACATAAACAAAGCCCCCGCAGAGCCTGCGGAGGCTTGATTTTACTGGTGGGGTTAGGAGGACTCGAACCTCTGACCTCATCGATGTCAACGATGCGCTCTAACCAACTGAGCTATAACCCCTTATAATGTCCCGGTGAGGAAATTATTTATTATATTACTGTAAACTAACTTTGTCAAGCAGCTTTTAGTACAAAATATTATTTGCAATAACCAAGCGTTGAATCTGATTGGTGCCTTCATAAATCTGCATGATTTTTGCATCGCGCAT
>JAEYSJ010000270.1 GCA_023434855.1 Bacillota bacterium
GCTCCAGAGTCACCGGAATGATGTTCTGGGTCGCGTACTGCATAATCTGTTGTCCCACTTCCGTGGAGCCAGTAAAAGCCACTTTAGCGATGCGCTTCGAGGTAGCCAGATATTCGCCAATCTCGCCCCCCGCACCGTTCACCACATTCACCACGCCCGGCGGCAACAGATCGCCAATCACCTCCATCAACAGCAATACCGATAGCGGCGTGAGACGCGCCGGTTTCAGCACCACGCAGTTACCGGCTGCCAGCGCTGGCGCCATCTTCCAGCTCGCCATCAGCAGCGGGAAGTTCCACGGAATGATCTGCCCCACCACCCCCAGCGGCTCATGGAAATGATAGGCCACGGTATCTTTATCTACCTCGCTGATACCGCCCTCCTGGGCGCGAATACAGGAGGCAAAATAACGGAAATGATCGATAGCCAGCGGCACGTCAGCAGCCATGGTTTCACGGATGGGTTTTCCGTTATCCCAGGTCTCTGCCGTGGCTAACAGCTCAAGGTTTTGCTCCATGCGGTCAGCAATTTTAAACAGGATGGCAGCCCTGTCCTGCACCGAGGTTTGCCCCCACCGATCTTTCACTTTGTGGGCGGCATCCAGCGCCAGGTCGATATCCCGCTTGCCGGAGCTGGCGATTTCGCACAGCGGCTGTCCGGTGACCGGGGTGACATTTTGATAGTAATCGCCGTCGGCCGGTGCCACCCAGTCGCCGCCAATAAAGTTGTCATAACGGGCTTTTAGCTTAAGAGGAAAACCATACTCGCCGGGCAGAATGCGTGATGAGGGAGGATTGTTGGTCATGGCCATCTCCTTGCGTGAAGTGTCCTTCAAAGGTAGACCGCGGCGGTGAAAACAGCGCCAGCCAGCGTCTGCTTTGCGAGCCCCTTCACGCATTACCTTACTTTACGTTGCGTTTTTTGCCCTGAGCCATAATTAAGGTGCACAGGCTCATAAAGGAAGCGTAAATGCGGCTATTTATCGGTTTTGATGTCGGTGGAACGCACATAAAACATGGCGTGATCGATGAAGATGGTAACGAACTGGCGGAAGATCAATTTGATACGCCAGAAGATGAAGAGACCTTCAGGCAAAAGTGGCGCGAGGTGGTGCAGGCTTACCAGAAAGATCATGAGATTGCGGCCATTGGCGTGAGTTTCCCGGGCCATATCAATACGCATACCGGCAAAGCGGCTAAGGCCGGGGCGCTGGATTTCCTTGACGATGTAAACCTCTACGACCTGTTTGCAGAGCTTACCGATCTCCCCGTCACCACCGAAAACGACGCGAACTGCGCGGCGCTGGGCGAACTGTGGCGGGGTGCAGGGCGCGATTATCAGCACTTTGTCTGCATTACGCTTGGCACCGGCATAGGGGGTGGCATCGTGGTGGAGGGCGATCTCTGGCGTGGTTCGCACTACCGCGCCGGTGAGTTTGGGGTGATTCCGGTCGGCAATAATGGCGAAGGGATGCACGAAGTCGCCTCTGCCAGAGGATTGATGGAGGCCTGTCGCCGGGCGCTGGCGGTCTCTGAGGAGGAGATGCCAAAAGGCGAAGCGCTCTTCAAACTGATGGAAAACGATCTGCATCTGCGGGAAGCGGTGGAGGAGTGGGCGCGCTTCCTCGCGCGTGGCATTTACAGCGTAATCTCGATGTTTGATCCGCAGGTGGTGTTAATCGGCGGCGGCATCAGCGAGCAGGAGAAAATTTATCAGCTGCTCGACCGTAAGCTGCAATCCTTTGACGAGTGGGAGGCCCTGCAGGTGCCTATTTTGCCCTGCGAACTGGGTAACCAGGCGGGCCGGCTGGGCGCCGTCTGGCTGGCAAAACAGGCACTTTCCCGACGCGAGGCTTAAGGTTGCGGCCTGTCCGCAGCAAAAAGCAGCGCATCGCGCAGCAGGTGGTCGTTCCCACGACGGCGGGTAAAGCCGATGCGGTTGAAGTACTCCAGGATCTGGATCGCCAGCTTGCGCCCCACGTTCAGCCGGTCACGGAAGTCGGCGGCGCAGGTTGACCCCCGCTCCTGATCCAGTTCACGGATCAAACTGGCGAACGCCACAATGCGATCATTGCGGTAGTAACGATCTTTAACGATCGCCGTAATGAGCCCCTGCTGCGCGGCCAGCCTCAGTATCTGGCGCATCTCCTGCTCGTCGGTCGCGGTCTCGCGCGCCAGATCGCGCACCCACCAGGGCTCATCACCAAATAGCCCTTCCGCCTTTTGCCAGATGGCGCGCTGCGCATCGGTAAAGCCGGCTTTGTGATGCGGCAGGTGCAGCCAGCCATGATAGCTGTGCAGATCCCCATTCTCGCGCATCCTTTCTATCAGCAGCAGGACCAGGGCTTCATCTTCCGTTGGCAGTGACATACGCCGCAGGCGTTCACGGCCAGGCCCCGGCTCATCCTGGTGCTGATGATGGTAAGCGCTAAGCACATCAAGGATTTTACGCTGCCAGCGGGCGGCAATCCCGGTACTCAGCAGCATGGATCCGGCCTGGATAAAATCGGGATGATGCGTCAGCTCGCGTAGCCCTTCCTCACTGCGCTGGCGCGCCCAGGCGAACTCCAGCAGAT
>JAEYSJ010000279.1 GCA_023434855.1 Bacillota bacterium
TGTAACCG
This sequence comes from Bacillota bacterium, assembly GCA_023434855.1. The sequence continues at coordinate 9 of JAEYSJ010000279.1, forward strand.
TAGATACAGAGGGCAACCCGGTGACTAAACCAAGTTATTATACCGATTTTTGCATTAAGTTTACTCATGCAACGGCTATCGGCGATAAACGCTGTGCCGAATCGCATCACAAGGGTGGTGAGGAAGCTGTCAGAACAGGACGTCCTGCTGTTTATCATTGCCATGCCGGGTTAATTGACTTTGCTGCTCCGATTATGTTAGGCAGTCGTCAGATTGGTACAATGCTGGGAGGGCAAGTGCTGTCCGGACCACCGGATGAAGATTACTTCCGCAAAATTGCGCACGAAATTGGGGTTGACCCTGATGACTATGTTCAAGCCGTCAAAAAAATCCGGATTGTACCGGAAGATGCCATTCATGCAGCGGCAGAAGTGTTGTTTATCGTAGTAAACACTCTTTCCAGAATGGGCTATGAGCAATATAAATTAAAAAACATGGCCCGCAATCTTCACGATACTATCAGCCAAATTGCTGCCGCTATGCAGGAATTAGCGGCTTCCTCTACCGAGGTCACTGCAAATGAGCATTCATTGAATGAAGAAATAAGAGATGTCCATGTAGTCTCGGAGGAAATCAATAAAGTCTTAGATGGTATCAAGCGAATCGCTGACCAGACGAATCTCTTGGGATTAAACGCTTCCATTGAAGCGGCCCGCGCCGGAGAACACGGCCGTGGCTTCGGCGTGGTTGCTGAAGAAATTCGCAAACTTTCAATTGAATCTAAGAACACGGTCGTTAATGTGCGGGACCTGACTTTACGAATCCAAAAATCAGTTGCCAAAACAATTTCATCATCCAACTCCACATTAAGTACTACTGAACAACAAACCGCGGCGATTCAGGAAATAAATGCGCGAATTAATGAGATCGCTACTATGACAGACGACTTAGAGAATTTGACAAGAGATTTTTAAGGGACTAGATTTAAACTGTGTTTTCTGGTGCGACATTAATTTCACGAGTCCACAAGTTTTTGAATTTAGCTTCGGTTTCTAAAATTTCACCTACAGCTGAAATTTATATTAAAAGCTAAGGAGATTAGATAGTGTTATGGAAGAAAATTTGCTATCTGCTATTGAAATGTCTTTTACAATAGAGGAACTGGAAGAAATAGAAGAGATCATACGTAATCTGCCTCAAATAATCGAAGCATTGGAGAGCTACGCTAATAATTGATGACTATAAGCAAAAAAAGCAGTTCATCACTTTATTTTGCGATGACTTACGGTTGTGTAGCCGTAGCAGTGTCTGTAGGGCATACATATTAATGTTTTTAATTTTATGAATTTCTCCGCAAAATAAAGTGATATTTACGAATGGGTATGGTAAAATTTTACTATAATCTATATAGGGGAGGGATGTAGGCAAATGATTTGATGCACATTATGTACAAAGAGATAACTATTGCATTTATTCATGCTACTAAACTTTTAGATTCTAAATAGCTAAAATGGCCAGCGGTTCCGGTTATGGCCGCAGCCATCGGCGACAAATCAAACTGGCCGCTGGCCTAGGATGGAGCTTCTTCTAATGTATATTGGAGGTGTACAGTATGAGATTAAAGATGGTTACTAATCTTTCTTTTTTATGTTTATTAGTTTTATCAATTATGATTGGTGGATGCAGTTATCTCAAGGATAAGCCGGTAAATAATTCAGAAGAGTATCCTAACAAACCAATTACATTCATTGTTCCATACTCCGCTGGTGGAGCTCCTGATACGATGGCTCGGGCTATGGAAAAGATGGCGATTAAACACCTTGGACAGCCATTAGTTGTTATAAATGTACCTGGCGGCGGAGCTACTATTGGTTGGAATGAGCTTGCCGGAGCTAAACCGGATGGTTATACTATTGGCTATATAGCTAGTGGTGCCCTTTTACAACCTCACTATGCCCAGACGAGATATCATTATCCTACGGCATTAGAACCGCTTGCTCAAATAATGTTAGCACCAGTTTTTGCAGTTATTCGTGCAGATCAGCCTTGGCAAAACATTAATGACCTAGTTAAGTATGCTAAAGATCATCCAGGTGAAATTAAATTTGGTCATGGTGGTATGGGGGTTGCAGCTCATGTTACAGGAGAGATGTTTGCAAAAGATGCAGGAATTAACATTGTTCAGGTTCCATTCTCAGGTCCTGCGGAATCATTTACAAAACTTCTTGGAGGGCATATTCAACTTTTATTTACCACTTCTCCTCCGGAAATAAAAGAATACATGCATACTGGAAAAATAAAAGTTCTAGCGGTTGCGTCAGAGCAGCGTCTCGCAGAATCTGAATTCAAAGAAATACCTACTTTTAAAGAACAAGGATATAATGTTGTATTTGATGTATTCTATGGAGTTGGAGCACCGAAAATGTTGCCTAAAGACATCAAGGCTAGACTAGATGAGGGGCTTTGCCAAATGATAAATGACCCCGAATTTATAAAGAATATGGAGCTAATGGGAATGAAGGTTGAATATCTTGGTCCGAAAGAGTTTAGCGAAAAATGGAGTAACGAAACTGAACGGCTTTCAAAAATCATAAAAGAAACAGGGATTGCTGAGCGCATAGCGTCCCAAAAAAACTAGCAAATAAGTATCTCATGAGAATAGATAGTTTCAGACCAGCGGTTACATAAGAAACTAGTGGCGAGAATATGAGACGAGAAATTCTCAGAAACCTGGTTTTTGGTTACAACATGATCAGATCTTGCCGAGAGGGAACAACACATAATACTATAAGTAAAAATGACCTCTAGAAAGGAGGCCATTTTTTAAACGATTTCAGCCCGGAATAAGACTATTTCTAATAGACTGCCGAAAATATTTGTCGACAGTCTATTTCTTACATATTTTGCGCATATTTTGTAAAAAATTATCAATTTTGTCCAGAAAATGTCCAGAATTGGCTGTTATAATGGATGGATATAGATTAATTTGGTAGAAAGGCTTTTTAATTAGAAAATCTTAAAGAATGACTATTATTAATATTAGGAGGGGATAGTTAATTTTTGCAGTTTGATCAGGGATCACAACTAAAGCACAGACGATTATAATCAACCGTTCAGTTGTATTAAAGAAAGGCACTGCCATACCTTATTACTTAGTTCTACTGATAACTTTTGACTGGAGTGAACAAATAATGAAACTAAACATCGGAATGAAGATTGGATTAGGATTCTCGGTTATCATTGTAATGATTATTGTAATATTAGGGTACTCATACATATCTACGTCCTCTATTCAAAATGATATGCTAAATGCAACCAAGACTAACAAAAGACTTATCCTTATTTCGGAAATAAGAAATGATTATTTTCAAGCGGTTGCAGCTATACGTGGATTTATTGCCTATGGTGACGAAAAATTTAGCAGACAGGTGGAAGAAAGCTTAAACCGGGCTATTGAAAACGAGAAGCAGATTCTTGCACTTGCCAGGCCGGAAAAAAAGCAAGACGTGCAAAATTTAATTGATAATACAACAAAGTATAAAGAAGGGCTAATGAAAGACCTAATACCTGTTGTCAAAGAACAATACCGTGAAGAAGCGGGAGGAAATTTTGAAAAAGCTCAGGCTCTGAAGAAACAATCCGGTACTATTGCCCGCAGCCTGATTCCTTTTACTGAACAAGTATCTTCTGTTCTTGATACCCTGACAAAAGAAAATGAACAAATAAGTACAAAGTTTATGGAAGACGTATTAGAAAGTGTTATCAATGTGAATAGAGTTTCACTTATTGTTGGGATTCTGATATTTTTATTTGTTATAATTATTAGTTTCATTATTACCCGAATGGTTCGTAATCCGATAAATAGCATGCTGGTTGTTGCCAAACAATATGGTAATGGTGATTTTCGGGAAAGAGTTGCTAACGAATCGGATGATGAACTGGGTGAACTTAGTGCCGTATTAAATACAATGCGGGAAAGCCTGATAAGTATTGTCAAAGGCATGATACATTCGTCAGAAAATATTGCTGCTTCGTCTGAGCAATTAACGGCAAGCTCAGAACAGTCGGCCCAGGCAGCCAATCAGGTAGCCGGTGCCATAACCGAAGTTGCCGCCGGAACAGCGCGACAGTTAAAAGCGGTTGAAGCGACAACCAGCACAGTGGAACAGATGTCGGAGAGTATTCAGCAAATTGCCGCTAATGCAGGAAGTGTTGCCATAACCACGGAAAAGACTTCCAATGCCGCGAAAGAGGGCGGAAAGGCGGTGGAAGACGCCACCAGCCAAATGGCGAATATTGTGCAGTCGGTAACCCATTCGGCGCAGGTAGTCAGGGATTTAGGGGAACGCTCCAAGGAAATTGGGCAGATTGTTGATACTATTTCGGGAATTGCGGGGCAGACCAATCTTTTAGCATTGAATGCCGCCATAGAGGCGGCAAGGGCGGGTGAACAGGGACGTGGGTTTGCAGTTGTAGCTGAGGAAGTTCGTAAATTGGCCGAACAATCACAGGAAGCGGCCAAAAAGATTGCTGAGCTAATCACTGAAATCCAAAATGATACTGAAAAAGCAGTTGTGGCAATGGCCGATGGTACGCAGGAAGTAAAAAGGGGAACAGAAGTAGTTAACTTAGCAGGACAAGTATTTGGTGAAATTACCAGTCTCGTTGAGCAGGTTTCCGGCCAAGTAAGGGAAATCTCGGCCGCAATTCAACAAATGGCTGGCGGCAGCCAACAAATTGTATGCTCTGTTAAGGAAATCGATCAAATTAGTAAAGATACTGCAGGACAAGCTCAGACCGTCTCCGCCGCTACTGAAGAACAGTCTGCATCAATGGAAGAGATTGCATCATCCAGTCAGGCTCTCTCAGGAATGGCGGAAGAACTGAGGACAATTATCTCTAAATTCAAAATTTAACTCCAGTGAAACTCTTTGACGTTATAAGAACCCTGCCAATATGATAGCCAGTGTTTTCACAAACACTGGACGGTATCCTGCCAAACAGATAGCATGAAAGACAGCCTTGGTTCGAACTCCATCGGACTGAGGCTGTTTTCATTAGTAGGTTATTATTTTTTAACCTTTCCACCCTTTAGGAGAGAAGAGCAGACATTAATCTTGCGTTATTATAATAATTTCTTATTAATTTACCTATATTGCCAATTGAGCAGGAATAGTTGTTGTCATGTAGAAAAAATAATAAAAAAGTATTAAGGAGCGCAAAAGACATGTTGAAACAATTATGGGGAATACGGGAAGAGGTGCAAAGGCGTAAGCCGCTTATTTACAATATAACTAATAATGTGGTGACTAATTTTACCGCCAATGTGCTGTTGGCGGCAGGGGCATCACCGATCATGTCCGAAGGAGCGGCAGAAGCGGATAATTTGGCTAAAATTGCCGATGCGGTTGTTTTGAATATCGGCACTTTGCACACCAGGCAGGTCACTTATTGCTTAAAAGCCGGGGATTATGCCAACAAATACTGCAAGCCTGTAATATTTGATCCTGTGGGCGTGGGGGCGACAGCTTACCGGAATGTAACGGCCCAGCAAATTTTAAATGATATACAACTAAGCCTGATTAGGGGAAATTATGGGGAAATAAGCTTCCTGGCCGGTATTTCCGGAATGACCAAGGGTGTGGACAGCGCCAGCACTGAAATCAACCTGGACGGGCTAATGGGGTTGTCCCAGCAGACCGGCGCCTTAATTGCCGCTACCGGGCAGATCGATTATGTGACTGACGGCCAAAGTATCTTAAGGAATGCAACAGGACATTTGCTGCTGCAATTGGTGACCGGCACCGGTTGTGCATTATCCTCATTGACAGGGGCATTTATGGCGGTTGCTGAAAATAAACAATTGGGAGTCTTGGCCGCACTGGCCTTTTATGGAGCGGCCGCCGAAAAAGCAGCTGATGCCAGCAAGGGACCGGGAAGTTTTGCCATGAAATTTATTGATGCATTATATAATCTGAGCTATAAAGAGTTTAAAAAGCTGGCGGAAGAGAAAACCGGTACAGTTGGCGGCGATAATGTTGCCGACTGTGAGGAAGAGGCCGGCGAAAATTCAGTCGGCGTGGAGAGCGGGTGTGAAGAGTAAATGCGCAGGCATTTCGAAGTAGAACTTAAGCTGCAGCTGGTTAAGCCGGAGACGTGGATGGAAATTATGACATCATCCTTATTATTGGGGTTGGCCGACAGCAATGGCTGGCAGTCTGACATGCTGGAAACCTGGTATTTTGATACTCCCGATCATTGTTTGCAACAGACGCGAATGTCCTACCGAATCCGCCGGGAAGGAGGGCGTTGGGTGGCTACCGTTAAGGGCGGTGGTTCTTCCAATGGCGGACTGCACCAGCGACAGGAATGGAATGTGGTTGTTCCTTCCAACAAGCCTGACGTGGCAGTTTTTGCCGATACACCGGTAGGAAGTACTTTACACCGGACGGTGGGAAATAGGCCGCTTATCCCGTTGGTTGCCACCCGTTTTGAACGGTTTACGCTGAACATAAAGTCATCGGAAGGCAGTTTGATAGAAGTGGCTGCCGACCGGGGGGAAATAATTGCCGGAGACCAAACGGCGCCTATTCTCGAACTGGAGTTGGAGCTCAAAGACGGACAACCGGTGGCTTTACTGAAACTGGGCGCTGCTTTAGCCCGGGAATATCCGCTGGTGGTGGGGCTTAGCAGCAAATACCAGCGGGCGTTGCAGTTAGCCGGCCTGGCTCCGGCCGACACTGAGCAGCAAATCGGTAATATCCGGCTGCGCCAAGAAATGCTAAACCACATTCACTTTCTGTTAGGGGCGCAAGAGAGCTTTCATCATGCAGGCGGGGATACGCGTATGTCGGTGCCGTTGCTGTTAGAATTGTGGAGTATATTAATCTAGTACTAGGTGATGTGGGATGCCGACCAAAATGAAAAAAATAGTCTCCGCTTCCCGCCGGACCGATTTGCCAAGGTTTTATTATGACTGGCTGCAAACGGTGTTGCAAAATGGCGAGGCACAAGTCATTAATCCGCGGTTTAAAGAGAAAATATATACTGTTGATTTGCGGCCGGAAAGTGTTCATAGCCTGGTGCTGTGGAGCAAGGATTTTCAAAATGTGCTGGACAACCCCGGGTATACTGAGAATTACAATTTATATTTTCAATATACCATTAACAATTATTCGAGAGTCTTGGAACCTTATGTTCCTGACTACCGAACAACTATCAAAACGCTGGCGGGACTGCTCAAGAAATACCGGCCGGAGCAGTTTACTATCCGGTTTGACCCGCTGATTCTTTCGAACCTTGGTGAAAAAGACCCTACACCGGATAAACCGGGCAGGGCCAGGCTGATGGCTTTTACTAATCTTTGCCGTGATTTAAATTCATTGGGGATGCGTAACAGCAGGGTTACTACTTCCCATGTCTGTTTGTATCCGCATGTTAAGAAAAGATTAATTGCCAGCGGCATAGATATGATCATTTTGGATGAACCTAAACAGCTAATGTTTATCCAGCAGATGGTGGAAATAGCGGCTAAATATTCTTTAACCCTGTTCGCCTGCGCCAACCCTGTACTGGAGAAAGTAGCGGGCATTCAGCCGGGGCGCTGCATTGACGGCCAGTTGCTGGAGCAGTTGTTTGGTGGTAAAGTGACCCGGGCCGGCGACAGTGGGCAGAGACTAGCCTGCGGCTGCAGTAAAAGCTCGGATATCGGCAGCTATGATAAGAAATGCCGGTTTGATTGTATATATTGTTATTCCAAATAATTGAGCCGAAATCGATTAAAATCTTTTTATCAGACCTTGAATCAGCGGATAATCATACAATTCGCCGTTCAAGGCTTTAATTGCGGCAATAATTGAGGTAACGACAAGTCCAAGCCAGATAATAGCCAGTACAGGTAATAACAGTACCCCAACCAGAATCAGACATAACATGGAAACTGCCAGTGAAAATGCCAGAACAGCCAGATGGGCCACTAAAGCTTGTTTAGCATGGTACTGAACGAAAGTATCATCTTTTTTTAGCAAAAAGATTACCAATGGCGCAATGATAAAGCCGACGCCTCCCAGAAAATAGGCGAGATGGACAACAATGGCCAATATTTTTTGTTCATCATTAACAGAACTCATGCATGACACCTCCTGATGGATAGTTGTATTATTTATTTAATAATAATATATGTTTAAGGATTATAAAAGTAGTAAATTGAAACTCAAGAGATCTCACAGTCAAAGGAGGCATAAAATCGTAGTGGCGTCTTGCAATAATAATGAAAAAATCAAGCCAGGGTTATACAGGCATTATAAAGGAAACAATTATGAGGTCATCGGTGTGGCCCGTCACAGTGAGACCATGGAGGAACTGGTAGTTTACCGGGCGTTATACGGAGAATACGGTTTATGGGTTAGACCACGGGAAATGTTTGCGGAAACAGTTGTAAAAGACGGGCTGGAGGTGCCGCGGTTTCAGTATATCGGCGAAAATGGCAATTGACTGTAACAGTATAACAAAGGAATTTTCATTATGATCACGAATGTATAGGAAACGCACTTTAATGCGTTATATCTGTTGAATCATTATTTTTTGGAGTGAAAGATATGCATAAAGATATTGTTGCAATGCAGGCTGTTCTTGCTGAAAACGGCTACTTGGCTGATGACAATTTGGTAATGGCCTTATACTTAGCGGAAAAGCTGGAAAAGCCACTTCTTTTAGAGGGTCCTGCCGGGGTGGGAAAGACCGAATTGGCTAAGGCCTGGGGCCGCATTGGCGACCGCCGCTTAATCCGGCTGCAGTGCTATGAAGGTTTGGATGAAAGTAAAGCGTTGTATGAATGGAATTATCAAAAACAATTGTTGTATATTCAGGTTGAGGCTTTATCATCCCAAGGCTGGGAGGCGGGCAGGGAGCAAATATTCGGTACAGAGTTTCTTCTGAAGCGTCCCTTATTGGAAGCGCTGACCAGCGAACAACCTGTGGTATTGCTAATTGATGAGATTGATAAAAGCGATCCCGAATTTGAAAGCTTTCTCTTGGAGGCTTTATCCGATTGGCAGGTGACCATCCCGGAAATGGGAACAATAAGGGCGGTGCAGCGTCCGCAGGTAGTGTTGACAAGCAACAGCACCAGGGAATTGGGTGATGCCCTGCGCCGCCGTTGCCTGCATTTTTTTATTGATTACCCGGATTTCGAACGGGAAATGGCTATTGTTGAGCTGCATGTGCCAGGAATAGAACGGCGGTTTGCCGGCAAGCTGGTGGAATTTGTACAGACTTTAAGGAAGCAGCCTCTTAAGAAACCGCCCAGTGTGACTGAAAGTGTAGACTGGGTGCAGGCCATGAATCTATTGGGTGAACAGCAGCTTACCGAGGAAAATGTACGGGGTACGCTCACAGCACTATTGAAATACACCAAGGACCGGGACTTTATAATAGGTAAGCTACCCTATCTCGTAGCTAAAGGGTAGGATTTTTTTATGAAACAAGTGATTGTGGAATTTATCCGCTTGCTGCGGCAAGCAGGTCTAACAGTTACCACCCAGGAAGCGGTGGAGTGTCTGAAAGCTTGTGAACTATTTGAGTTTTCCCCCAGAGTGCTGCAAGATGTCATGAAAATGACGTTGGTAAAGAGTGTCTGGGAGACTCCCGTTTTTGAGCAGTTATTTGATTTGTTCTTTTTGGATAAAATGCTCCCAAAGCCTGAAGAAGCCTCACCGGAATTGGTTCTACCGGCCGGCACGGCTGATGGCAGCGGCCGGGGAACGGCCGGTGCGGGCGGGTCGGCCGAAGACAATTTGTTAAGCAGTATTGAAGGCCAGCCGCCGGCTGTATTGGAAGCGTTGGCCAGATGCTTCGTTGCTGCCCTCGAGCTGACGGAAGGCTCGCCGGATGAAATCGCCGCCAAAGTGCGTGAAGCCCAGGTGAATCAAGGATGGTTTGGTGCCGTCAACCGCATTGAACGCCGTTATGCCACCGGTGAGTTGACCGAATTGGCTTACCGTAAATGGCTTGAGCGGTTTTCCTTGCTGGAACAGACTATGAGCCGTGAACTGCAGCGCCAGGCAGTGAAAAAATTCGGTCACCAGGCTATTTTGCCGCTGGTGCGCAATGCCAACATCCGCCAGCGGGATTTTTCCCAACTTTCGGCAGCAGAATTGGCGGTGGTTGAGCAAGAGGTGGCCAAATTGGCCCGCAAGCTGGCGGAGCGACCCGGCATTCGTCTCCGGCGCGCTAAGCGGGGCTGGGTGGATTTAAGGCGTACTTTTCAGGAAGTAGTGCGGACAGGTGGTTATCCTATCCGGCTGCGTTACCGGGATAAAATTAAAAGTAAAGTGGACCTGTGGCTGTTGTGCGATGTTTCCAATTCAGTGGAGCGGTTCAGCCGTTTTATGCTGCAGTTGGTACAGGCGGCGCACAAACGGTATAATACCGTCAGATCCTTTGTTTTTGTGGACCGTCCGGTGGAAGTGACGGAATGGTTTCGCGATAAAGATGTGGCCGCTCTGTTGAGTGCCCGTAAATTAAGGGATCAGTTTTCCTGCCGGGTGGGACTTACCCGTTATGATTTAGCATTTTACGAGTTTGCCCAAAGTGAACTTACTGCTATCAATGCCAGGACCAAGCTGATTATTTTAGGTGATGCCAGGAATAATTGGCATCCTGCCGGCGCTGAAGAATTGGCAAGAATAGCGGAGCGCACCCAGTCGATATATTGGTTAAACCCCCTGCCGGAAAATGAGTGGCAGCAGGGCGATTGTATTTTTGATCAGTATTGGGGTTTTTGTCGCCAGGTATTTGAATGCCGCAACCTGGAGCAACTAACAGATGTCGCTGCGAAGATTCTGTAATAATAAAAGCTCTCACCTGCAAGGGTGAGAGCTTTTATTTGTCCTCTGCGGTTAGTCGTATCCCAAGGGTCTCGTTAGCGGCTTTCTTTTATTAAGATGGCTGTTTATTGCTTAAACCGGACAAAAAAGATAGTTCCTCTGGATGAAGTGGTAAAATCTATTACGGCGCTATGGCGGGCAGCAATGCTGTAACATAACGCCAAGCCTAAGCCGGTACCATAGTCTTTGGTGGTAAAAAAAGGTATACCTAATTTTTCCTTAACATTGGTAGGGATACCATGGCCTTGATCCTGAATAGACAGCATTGTATCAGTGCCGGCCATGCAAGTCTTGATTGTCAGGCAGCCGCCTGTTGCCATGGCTTCCAGACCATTGCGGGTAAGGTTGATAATCAGCTGACCTATTTCCTTGTCATCAAGCATTAAGCAGGGTACGTCCTGCAGGTTCAGTACAACAGCACTGTTGTGAAGCAGGGCCTCGGCTTCAAGTAAAGGCACCAGTGTCTTGACAATATTGTTAAGATTATCGCTTTTTCGCTGAATAGCCTTGTTTTTGGCCAGTGCTAAAAAATCGGTGATGATAGCATTAGCTTTGTCAAGTTCTTCGATCATCAGATTAAAGTGGTCGTGGTATCTTTGACAGTCTTGTTTGGTGCATAATCTTTGTAAAAAACCGCGCACGGTGGTCATTGGGTTTCTGATTTCGTGACCAATGCCAACTGCCATTTCACCCACCAGACTTAGCCGGTCAAGGCGGACAATTTCCCGCTCCAATTGTTTACGTTCAGTAATATCCCTGATAATACATTGTATGTGATTATTGCCAATCATTTTAGCGCTGTTTTCCACGGGCAGAAGTCTACCATGCTTGCCTATTAACTGCCATTCCTGAAGGCTGGTCTCGCCATTAAAAACTTTGCTTGTTTCACGAAGCATTTTATAATGATCTTCAGGCGGTATGAAATCCGGCAGGCGCTTAGTAAGAATTTCATCAAGGGAGTATCCCAGCATAGAGCAGCCTTTAGCATTTACCTCAAGAATATTGAGATTTTTATCGATAATAAAGATGCCATCAGATGCTTGTTCCACAAGTGTGCGGTATTTTCCCTCACTTTTGCGAATAAGTAATTCAGCCTGTTTGCGTTCGGCAATTTCCTGTTTAAGTCTCCGGTTGGCGGCGGCCAATTCGGAAGTACGTTCAATGACCATTTTTTCCAGGTCATTTTGATAATTATCAAGTCTTTGTTCCATCAGTTTGCGGTGGATGATATCAAAGACAATGCCTGATTTGCTTTCATCTTTCATTCTTATACCTTCTCTATATGTTACTGACTATTGGCAAATATATTTGACAATTCTTTCCAAATCACCTTCGGAAATAATGTCGAAATATCAAGTCTAAATATTTTTTTTTGTACTATACAAGGTTCTATAGACAAGGATATAAAATCCTGAAAATTGTTGACAATTGGAGAGTATTGTCTTATTATTGTTTTATGTACGTGCTTGAAAATGAATCGCTTCTTTTCTTTATAAAGAAGCGATTCTTAATGTCTACCAGAATTAATGTTTCTTTATAGTTGTTGCACTTTTTTAAGCAGGAGGCGATAATAGATGTTGGGCTGGTCCGTGAATCATAAGGCACTTAGTCGTTTAACCCAGCAGGCAGCGCAGTATTCCACAGGCAATATGTCGGAAAAAATTGATGTTGACGAATATCCGGGAGAATTCAAGCCGTTGGTTGGTCATATAGCTGCTCTGGTTGATATGCTGCGCGGCTTTACCCAGGAGACTCAGGTTTCCTCAGGTCAGGTATCCGCCGCTGTGAATCAAGTTAATAATGCTATTGCCAGTTCCCATATTCTGGCGGAAAGTATTCGGCAGGACGCAGTCTTTATTAACGGGATTGCCAATAATATAACAGAGGCGGCCAATAACGCCGCTCAGCAAATAGATGAAGTAATGACAGCCTCTCAAACGATTACCAGTGTAGCGGGAGATATCTATAAAGATAGTCTTGAAACAAAAAAAATTGCCGGGCAGGGTTCGGCAGCTGTGGCTGAGGTAGCGCAAGCCATGCAAGATATACAGCAGGCATCGATTGATATAGAGACACGTATCAGCGCTTTGACTAAGATGGCCAGAGAAATAGACAGTTTTCTGGTTACTATCCGTGGAATTTCATCCCAGACCAACTTATTAGCTCTCAACGCCACCATTGAAGCGGCCAGAGCCGGAGAACACGGACGGGGTTTTGCCGTAGTAGCCCAGGAAATTCAAAAATTATCTGATGCCAGTGCAACGGCTGCCGATTCTGCTAATGGCTTACTTGCCCAGATTGACAGCGGCGTGGAAGCTTCGGCGAATGCTGTAGCCACCGGTGTACAAGCGGTGGAGCGGGGTGTTAAGGCCATGGCGCAGGCCGATACCAGTTTGCAGGCAATTTTAGCAGCCAGTTCGCAAGTTGAACAGCAGCTTGGCCAGGCCAGTGCCGCCAGGCAATCCCAGTTGCAAGCCACAAGCGAGGCTGCCAATGTGTTAACCAAAATGACCAGGTTGTGCCATGAGGCTAATGAGCATATAAGTACTGTATCGGGTTCTATAGAACAGCAGGAACGTCATTTACAGGAAACACAGGAAATGGGTCGTTTGCTGGCTAAAGTGGCAGGTAATTTGGTTGAGACTACGCAAAAAGTCACTTTGATTGACATAAAAGAAGCTGATAAGCGTAATATAAAAGAGAAGATAGCAGCCCTGAAAGATATACTGAAAAAAGTCGTGCAGGATAAGCGTATTTTAGGTCTGGCGATAGAAGATCATAAGATTGTTATGACCGAACTATTACATACCCGCAAAGAATTGGAGGCGGCATGGACTAATTTGCCTGACGGGCGGTTTATTATTTCTTTACCTCCGGCGGGCATAGCAAATGCAGGTTCCCGGGATTGGTTCCGGCAGGCGGTGCGCGGGGAATTTTACATATCGCCTGTCTATGTTTCAGCCATTTCTCACCAACCATGTCTGACTATCGCGTTGCCTATAAAAAATCTAAATGATGAAATTATCGGAGTTTTAGGTGTTGATTTAAAATTATAGTTTTTTTTATAACTCAAAAGTCATACAAAGAAAAGTGCCGGACGTTCCGGCACTTTTCTTATTTCAATGCTAAGAGAAAACAATAAAATAACTACTGTACGATTTTTTATTTACGATTTTTGACTGATTAGGTATCCATCATGTTAAAATGTCACATTCAGGCTCAGTGGTGCATAGTATACAGCGCTAGTGAGCTTGGGGCAACGACGCCTGCAATAGCGCCTTACGTTGGGGCTGCTTTACAGGCGTTTGCTATTCTAAAAAGTGTATAAACAATACATGGCATAAAAAAGAGGGGCTTCATTTTTTACAGCCTCAATAAGGAGAGGATAGCGATGTGTGGTATTACCGGCTGGATCGACTGGGAAAAAGATCTTGAGCAAGAGCGCCATGTCCTGGCAGCAATGGTAGAAACTTTGGCGGCGCGGGGCCCTGATGCTTCCGACATGTACATAACGCCGCATGTGGCACTGGGACACCGGCGGTTGAGCGTAGTTGATCTGGAGAACGGTGCTCAGCCGATGATCAGAAAACGGGGTGAGCATGCTTTCGTTATTACGTATAATGGTGAATTATATAATACTCCGGAACTGCAGCGTGAATTAGAAGCACGGGGTTATAAGTTCAGCACTCATTGTGATACTGAAGTTCTGCTTACAGCTTATATAGAGTGGGGACCTGATTGTGTCGATCGTTTCAATGGTATTTTTGCCTTTGGTATTTGGGATGAAGCTGAGCAAAGAGTATTTCTTGCCCGCGACCGGATAGGGGTAAAACCGTTGTTTTATACTGTGCAAGGTAGCAGTTTTATATTTGGCTCTGAATTAAAGGCACTATTGGCGAACCCGGCGGTTAAGCCGGAAATCGATGGGGAAGGCTTGGCAGAAGTCTTTATGATTGGTCCTGCCCGTACACCGGGTCACGGAGTTTTTCGTGGTGTAAGCGAATTAAAACCTGGCTATTCAATGATTTACGATCGGAATGGCCTGAGCATCCGGCAATATTGGTCCTTAACAAGCGAGCATCACCCGGATGATTTTGATACTACTGTTGAACGGGTGCGGGAACTGTTATACGATACTGTCAAGCGTCAGTTGGTAGCTGATGTGCGTGTTTGTACTTTATTGTCAGGGGGATTGGATTCCAGCGCCCTGACTGCACTGGCTGCCGATTTTTATAAAGCCGCCGGGCTAGAATCGCTGCATACTTATTCGGTAGATTATGTGGATAACGACTGTTATTTTAAAGCCAGCAACTTCCAGCCTGACGCCGATGCGCCCTGGGTGCGCCGCGTTTCTGAATATTGCAACACTATCCATCACAATGTTCTGCTTGATACGCCGGAGCTGGCAGGCAGTTTGCCGCAAGCCGCAATCTCCCGGGACCTGCCTGGCATGGCTGATGTAGATACATCATTGTATCTTTTTTGCCGGGAAATTAAAAAAGGTGCCACGGTAGCGTTGTCGGGAGAATGTGCAGATGAAGTGTTTGGCGGGTACCCCTGGTTTTACCGGCCGGAAATGGTCAACGCTCAGACTTTCCCCTGGGCGCCGCGGCCGGAAATACGCACAGACTGGTTGTCGCCGGCAGTACTTTCTCAAATACATGCCGGGCGGTACGTGGCGGATCGTTATTACGAAGCCCTGGCAGAAGTGCCGCGCTTGCCTGGCGAAGAGGCTGAAGCGGCGCGGCGGCGGGAAATATTCTATCTTAGTCTTACCCGCTGGATGCCTACCTTATTGGACCGGAAAGATCGCATGAGCATGGCTTTTGGACTTGAGGTGCGGGTACCCTACTGCGATCACCGTATTGTGGAATACGTGTGGAATGTGCCATGGCATATGAAAAATTACCAAAGCCGCGAAAAAGGCCTGCTCCGTAAAGCGCTTACAGGAGTCCTGCCGGATGATGTGTTGTGGCGGCGTAAGAGTCCCTATCCTAAAACTCATAACCCTTCTTATTTAAATGCTGTGCGCACAGGCGTGCTAAATTTGCTGGAAAATTCTTCATCGCCGCTGCTGCCCTTAATTAACCCCGCCAAAATACGCGAGATTGCCAATTCAGATTTGGCCGCTTCTAACATACCCTGGTTTGGCCAGCTTATGGGTGGAGCACAGTTATTTGCTTATTTGATCCAGGCCGATGTATGGCTGAGAAAATATAAAGTACAGATTGTTTGAAAACCTTTAGGATTGTCCTGAGAGACGCAGGGGCGGGTGCACCAACTTAACCTCCCCTGCGTTCTCCGTGTTTATATGAGGCAGGGAATTTAGGCTAGGAGTTTTTGAACCACAGAGGACACAGAGGACACAGAGGACACAGAGTGGAACGACGCGATGTCCATCGCGCAAGGGGAAGGCATTAAACGGTACAGGCTAGACAGTGATAAAGAGGAGTTTCATCGATTTAGCAGGTGACATTGAATACAAATAATAACAAAATCCCTCGGCGTCCTCTGTGGTTAACCGTTTCCTTAAATCCATGAGTTTTTTACTGATATTTTCAGGTGACTAGAGAGTCGTAATGTGCTATAATGGTTTACATAACAGGTTCAAAAACAATCATTTCGGAAAGGATGTTTTATTTAACATGTTAAAAAGAGCTATCAATAGCCTGCTTGCATTCACATTGTTGTCCCTTGTTGTACTGGCTGCCGGCTGTGGTGATTCTTCAAACTTGCAGCGTATAACGGGACTGGGACCTGACGCAGTGGTAAGAACCTTTTTCAACGCAGCCAAAACTGATAAGATGAATGAAGCTGGTTTGTATGTATCGCCAACTTCCAAAGGTGACACTCAGACGGTGTTGAAATTTATGACCGGGCAAAGCGGTTTGGATCAAATTAAAAACTCCAATTTGATATCTGTACAGCAAGTAGCCAGCAAGGGTGATTTTGCCGTCGTACTGGCCACATTACAAATGCAGAATACCTTAAATTTAAGTGTTAAACCTGTCGGCCTGGAAAAGGTTAATGGTGAGTGGTATATTATTGATACTAACCAAGCTCTTACTGATGCAAAATATCAAATATTGCAACAGCTACTGTCAAGTATCTAGAAAAGCACGGGGGTGGTGAGAACCACCCTCTTTTTGTCTGTATCGAGCCTGCTTATAAACGCCCATCTGCGGCGCCGTGCAAACTACGTGAGACATTCCACATAAAAACACTCTGCGATGATTAAACTGTCTCAACCAGAACGTGCCTGGGATTTTCGAGCAGTTCAGAAAGTATAACTTTTCGGGTTTATTTTAGATACATTGCTTGTTGCAACTGCACCGAAAAGTAATTTACTTTCTTCCTGCTTCCAGACCTTTCGGTCTTCCAGGTCCTCAACCGTGCGCACTCAAAGCTCATATACTGACATCACATTTATATAATAACCGTCTCACCGGTTATCTCATATGAATGTGCGGTCCCCTCTGTACGCCTCCGGCCTCGAAATCCCTGGCGACCCGTACAATTGGCGCGGAAGTGTTTGCAATAACCTTGCTGCGTTCGCGATACGGGCTGGTCAGGACGTGCATCTGAACATTTCTAAGCAGTCTCTAAATTTATGGTTTTTAAGCGGACTCTGTATCAGAATTTATAACTTTTTGGGCGTCTGCAAACAGTTGACTAGCTGCAGCTTAGCCGAAAAGTGGTATTACGTTGCCCATAAAAAAGGAATGACGAATAATGCATTGAATATAATATAAGTTCCAAGATTGCAGGGAAAGTGTTCCTGTTCCATTATTACAGGTTATTTAGGACATGCTAAATATGGGATAATTGAACAGATTGGAACAAACAGAAGCAGGTGAGGTGGTTAGATGACGGAAGATCTACCGCAAGTGGTCATTGTAGGGGCCGGTTTTGCCGGACTGCAGGCTGCGCGGTCATTAGCGAAGGCACCGGTTCGCGTTGTTTTGGTGGACCGACGCAATTATCATCTTTTTCAACCGTTATTATATCAGGTAGCTACTGCCGGTATTGCAGCGGAGGACATTGCCTATCCGGTGCGAGCTATCTTAAGGCGTCAGCGTAATCTTAAGTTCAAGATGGCCGAAGTTACCGGTATTGACCGGGCTGCACGCCATGTACATACTTCCGGCGGCGAGCTTTCTTATGATTATCTGATAATTGCAGTGGGTGGAATGACTAATTTTTTTGGGCTTAATTCGGTAGAAAAATTCGGCTATGGATTAAAAGACATTGAAGATGCGGTTGAGGTTCGCAATCATATTTTAAGCATGGTTGAAATGGCAGTACAACAAAATGACCCGGATTTGCGCAGGGCAATGCTGACTTTTGTAGTTGTTGGGGGTGGGCCGACAGGTGTTGAAATGGCCGGCGCACTGTCGGAGTTAGTCCGCCTGGTGCTGGCTAAGGACTATCCTACACTTAATATAAAGGAAGTTCGTATTCTTTTGCTGGAGGCATCTGATCGACTGTTGGCCGGTATGCCAGAACGATTAAGAGAGATTACTGCCAAAACACTTTGGAATAAACAGGTTGAAGTGCGGTTTGGCGCTCAGGTTAGCGATTATAATGGCGATAGAGTTGCGCTTAAGAGTGGTGAAGTTATTCCGGCGCGTACTTTAATATGGGCAGCAGGTGTACGGGCCGCCGGTTTAGTTGACAAACTGGGAGTGAAACAAGGTAATCTGCAGCGCGTTGTGGTAACGCCAACACTGCAACTGCCTGACAATCCCGAGATATTTGTCATCGGCGACGCTGCTCACTTTTCCGTTGACGGACAGCCGCCGTTGCCTATGGTTGCTTCAGTGGCGGTGCAGCAAGCGAATATGGCTGCAATAAATATTCAAAGACTGCTTAACCAGCAGCAAGCAGAGACATTTGTTTTCAAAAACCCTGGCATGCTTGCTACTATCGGGCGTAATGCGGCAGTTGCTCAGATTGGCAGTTGGCAGGTTCAGGGATTCGTCGCCTGGTTACTGTGGATTGTCATTCATATTGTACGTTTAATTGGCTTTCGCAACCGGGTACTTGTTCTTGTCAACTGGGCATGGGATTATTTGCTTTATGAACGGGCGGTAAGGTTGATTATGCCTAATATTTGCCGGCTGCATTGAAGTATCGAAGTTCTCGTCATTAACTAAACATGTATTTTTATTATAAATCTCTCTTTAAGAGGGATTTCTCTTTTTTTGGCGATTATTTTACAAAACAATAGAAAAAATAGTGTAATTTTATAGGATATTTTGTAAAATTAAATTAAAAATACAGGAAATTTCGGTTGTAACGAGAATTATATATAAATCTACAAAATTCTATGTTATGGAGAGGAATATATGGCTTCTTCAAATGGTATGATGAGTCAGGAAGAGATTGAAGCACTAATGGCATCGATGAACTCTAGTGCAGAAAAGCCTGAGCCATCGATGCCGGATGGGTCTGAATCAGCAGCATCTTCGACAGGAATGATGAGCCAAGCGGAAATAGAAGCATTAATGGGCTCAATGAATACCGGACAGGAGGCGGAAAGCACGCCTGAACCGGCAACGGCCCCTGCGCTACCGTCGTCAGGGGGAATGATGAGTCAGGCGGAGATTGAAGCATTAATGGGTTCAATGAATACCGGACAGGAGGCGGAAAGCGCTCCTGAACCGGCAACGGCCCCTGCGCTGCCGTCGTCAGGGGGAATGATGAGTCAGGCAGAGATTGAAGCATTAATGGGTTCAATGAATACCGGACAGGAGGCGGAAAGC